>QHTP01000031.1 GCA_003220855.1 Gemmatimonadota bacterium | reverse complement strand
GTCAGATTCGGCACGAACCGCCCATCCATCACGTCCACGTGTAGCCAATCGGCGCCCGCTGCCAGGACCTGACCCACCTGCTCGGCGAGGCGGGTGAGGTCGGCCGACAAGAGGCTGGGCGCGATGCGGATGCCGTTCATCCTGTTGCTCATCATCACTAGGGGCTCCGGGCCACGACCACGTCCACCACGGTGCCGGGGGCGGCAAGTGTGCCCGCCGCCGGCCGCTGCGCGATCACCGTGCCCGGCGTCCCTTCGCCCGAGCGACGCCGCGTCACCGTGCCCAGCGCCAAGCCCTCCTGCTCTAGACGAGTGCGCGCGTCCGCCTGCGATAGGCCGAGCAGCCCCGGCACGGCGATGGTCGGGGCGCCCCGGCTCACGACGACGGTCACCGGCGCCCCCGGGGCCAGAAGAGTCGTGGCTGCCG
Source organism: Gemmatimonadota bacterium (assembly GCA_003220855.1). Taxonomy (GTDB): domain Bacteria; phylum Gemmatimonadota; class Gemmatimonadetes; order Gemmatimonadales; family GWC2-71-9; genus AG41. Next base: position 15,322 of record QHTP01000031.1, on the reverse strand, counting down.
GCCGGGTGAGCATCGTCACGCCCGGGGCGTCCTTCGCTTGCACCGACTCCACCTGCGCCACGGTAAGTCCCGCCGCGACGATCAGCTGCTGCGCCAGCGGTCCATCCAGGCCGGCTACGTGCGGTACCGGAATCTTGGGGGGACCATCGCTCGACACCAGGGTCACCCGCAGCCCCGCCGGCGCGCTCACGCCGGGAGGCGGGTCCTGCCAGATGATGCTGCCTTGCGGCGCGCTGGGGTGCGACTCCGATCCGCCGTCCTGCACCTGCAAGCCCGCCTTGCGGAGCGCGGCCGACGCCTCCTGCAACGACAGCCCCAACACGCGTGGCACCACGTCGTGGCCGTGCAGGATCGGGGCGGGGAAGAGAATGAGGTACGCCGTGAGATAGCCCGCCAGGATGGCTCCGGCGAGGGCGAGCCCCCAGCGCCGCGCGCCGGACAGGTCGCCGAACGCGGGCAGCTTCCATTCTTGCAGCGGCGGAACGTGGCGGCGGAACTGCATCAGCGCGTCCGCGCCAGGCGCGCCGCGTACGCACCGTCGATCCGGTCGCGCTGCGGCAGGGACTGCAGGTCGCCGTCCGCAGTGAGCAGAGGAGCCGGCACCGCGGCCGGTACCGGCGCGCGCGCGAACTCGGTGTGGGACGCCAGGAACTCGGTCACGATGTCGCGGTTCTCCTCCGGCTCGAGCGAGCAGGTACTGTAGACGAGCAATCCCCCAGGACCGAGCAGCGTGGCGGCGGCCTCGAGCAGCGCCCGCTGCCGCCGCGCGGCGCGCTCGATCGCGCGCGGCGTGACCCGCCACCGGGCGTCCGGGTGCCGGGCCATGGTGCCGGTCGCGGAGCACGGGGCGTCGATCAGCACGGCGGGCAGGGTTCCCGGCCCGAACGGTGCCGACAGAAGATCGGCGACCGTCACCCGAATCGCCACTCCCGCACGTTGCGTCGTTTCGCGCAGCCGGCCGATGCGCTCGGGCCGGGCGTCCCCCGCCACGACGCGCGCGCCGGCCCGCTCGAGCATCACGGCCTTGCCGCCCGGCGCGGCACAGGCGTCGTACACGAGCGCGCCCGGGGGGATCGCGGCGTAGCGGCACACGAGCGCGTGCGCAGCGTCCTGGACGATAAAGGCGCCGTCCGCGAAGCCGGGTAACTGCGCGGGACTGCTGACTCGGGCTTCGGGGCTCGGGATCACGCGCACCCCCGCTCCGAATGGCGCCTCTGTTACACCGAAGCCCGCCTGCTGGAGCCGCGAGGCGAGCTGGGACGCGCTCCAGCGGACGGGTTGCAGCGTGACCGGCGGTTTCGTGTCGTTCCACGCGATGAGCCGCTGGGTCTCTCCGAGCCCGAACTGGCGACGCCATCGCTCGAAGAGCCAGCGGGGGTGGGTCGTAGCCGAATCCCCAGCCCCCAGCCCCGAGCCCCGTTGCAGTTTCCGCAGCGCCTGGTTCACGAATCGCGCAGCCGGCTCGCCCACGACTTCGCGCGCCAGCTCCACGCTGGTGGCGACCGCCGCGTACGGCGGCACGCGGGCCAATGCGGCCAGCTGGTAGGCACCGAGGCGCAGGACATCGTGCAGGCGGGGGTCGGCGCTGCGGAGTGCGAGCCGGCGGTCGAGGTACGCCTGGCGCCGCAGCACGCCGGCGGCGAGCTCGTAGGCGAGCCGGCGGTCGCGGCCGGCGAGCGCAGGGAGCACCCGGTCCCGCGCCGCCTGGAAGGTGCCGCCGGAGCGCACGGCCTGGAGGATGTGCAACGCCGCGCGCCGGGCGGCGGTGGCGTCGCTAATCCAGCATTCCTTCGAGCGGCGACGACGGCACGGCCACCTCCCGCTTCGGCATGCGGCCCGCGAGGTAGGCGGTCCGGCCGGCCTCGACCGCCAGCCGCATCGCGTGCGCCATGCCCACGGGGTCTCGGGCCGCGGCCAGTGCGGTGTTCATCAGGATGCCGTCGACGCCCTGCTCCATCGTCACGCACGCGTCCGACGCGGTCCCGACGCCGGCGTCCACCACGACCGGCACGGTGAGACGCCGCTTGATCGTCCGGACGCCGTACGGGTTCAGGAGTCCGAGCCCGCTGCCGATCGGCGACGCCAGCGGCATCACCGCGGCGCAGCCCGCCTCCTCGAGACGCAGCGCGGTGACGAGATCCTCGTTCGTATAGGCCAGCACCTTGAAGCCGTCCTTGACCAGGGTGCGTGCCGCGTCCAGCAGGCCCTGGACATCGGGGAGGAGCGTCTCCTGGTCGCCGATCACTTCGAGCTTGACGAACTCGTTGAACCCGGCTTCGCGCGCCAGGCGGGCGTAGCGCACGGCGTCGTCGGCCGTGAAGCAGCCCGCGGTGTTCGCGAGCAGGAAGAACCGGTTGGGATCGAGGTGGTGCAGGATCCCCGTGTCCTTCGAGCGATCGAGGTCCACGCGACGCACGGCCACGGTCACGACTTCCGCGCCCGATGCCTCGATGGCGCGAGCCATCGTCTCATTGTCGCGATACTTGCCGGTGCCCACCATGAGGCGCGAGTGGAACGTGCGGCCGCCGACGGCGAACGGGGTGTCCCGGACGGTATCTACGGCTGTGGTCATGCGGTCAGCCCCCTCCCACGAAATGCACCAGCTCGATCGCGTCGCCCGCGGCCACCGTCACGTCGCCAAGCCTGGGGCGCCGCACGATCGCGCGGTTGTGCTCGACCACCACGGCGCGGGGGTCGAGCTCGAGCGCACGGAGCAGCTCGAGCAGCGTGACGCCGCGGGTCACCGTCCGCGACTCGCCGTTCACCATGACGTCGATCGAATCGTTCACGACTGCCACTCCTCGAGCATCTCCCGCGCCGCCCCGGCAGGATCGGCGGCGTCCCACAGCGCCCGGATCGCCGCGACGCCGTAGGCGCCCGCTCGCCGTACCGCGCCGACCCGCGGGGGCGTCACCCCGCCGATGGCGATCACCGGGAGGCCCAATCCGATGATGGGCGCGAGCCGCGCCAGTCCTAGCGGCTCGCGGTCGGGATGGGTCGCGGTGCGGTACACCGGCCCTACCAAAAGATAGTCGGCTCCGCTGGCGCGCGCGGCTGTCGCCTCGCCCAAGTCGTGCACCGACTTGCCGATCCACCACCGAGTGTCGAGCCGGCGGGCGTCCTGCGGGTCGAGACCCGCGGCGCCCAGCTGAACTCCCGCAGCTCCGACGGCGAGCGCCACGTCGAGGCGGTCGTTCACGAATAGACGGGTAGACGGATAGACGGACAGACGGATAGCGAGCTGGTAGTGTTCCAGGCCCGTGAGGGTGCGGCCGCGGGCGTGCAAGGCGAGGCGCTCGCCCCCGCCCGCCGCCAGCGCGCGGGCGACGTCGTCCAAGTCGGGCCGGCGGGCGATCCCGTCGTCGGTGATGGCGTGTAGCCGCGGGAGCCCTGCTTTCCCGGCTCGCGTCACGTGAACCGTTGGCCCGCCTGCACCCCGCGCCCGCGCACCCAGTCGGGGGCGGCCATGCGCGACTTGCCGGCGGGTTGGACTGCTTCCACCTCCACCGCCCCCTGGCCCGTCGCGATTCGTAATCGGTCACCCGTCGTGCGCACCTCACCGGGGAGGGGGAGGGGGGGGCCGCTCTCGTCCAGCACACGCACGCCGAACAGCTTCACCTCCCGTCCGTCCAGCTCGGTCCACGCGCCCGGCCTGGGGTCGAGGCCTCGGATCACCCGGGCGACGCGCGCCGCGGGCTCGATCCAGTCGATGCGCGCGGCGGCGCGTGTGAGCTTGGGGGCGTAGGTGGCGCGGGCGTGATCCTGGGGCCGCGGCCGAAGCCCATCGGTCTCGAGCAGCGCTAGCGCCTCGACGAGCGCCTGCGCGCCCATTTCGGAGAGATGCTCGGACAGCTCGCCGCCCGTGACCTCGGGGTCGATATGGTGCGGGATCTGATGGAGGATCGGGCCCGAGTCGAGCCCCGAGTCCATCAGCATGATCGTGACGCCGGTCTTCTCGAGACCGTTCAGGATGGCCCACTCGACGGGAGCCGCGCCGCGCAGCTCGGGGAGGAGCGAAGGATGGACGTTGATCATGCCGCGTTGCGGCACCGCGAGGAGGTCGGGCTTGAGGATGTGCCCGTAGGCGACCACCACCCCCACGTCGGGGGCCAGGGCGCGTACCTGCGCGACGAAATCGGGGTCGGAGGGCCGCTCCGGCTGGAGCACCGGCACGCCCTCGGCCTCGGCGGCCAGCTTGACGGGCGGCGGTACGGCGGTTGAGCGCGAGCGGCCCTGCGGCTTGTCGGGCTGCGTGACCGCCGCGACGACGTCGAAGCCCTCGCCCAGCAGCGCTTCGAGCGGCGGGACCGCGAACTCGGGCGTTCCGAAAAAGACGACGCGCACCTAAAGCTCGCCCGCCGGCTCCGGCGTGACCTCCTTCAGGTACCCCGACTGCCCTTTGCGGGCTTTCTTCCATTTGGCGAGCAGCAGGCCGCGCTTCACGGCGCTGAGATGGTCGAGGAACAGCACGCCGTCGAGGTGATCGATCTCGTGTTGCACGGCCCGCGCCTTGAACCCCGAAAGCTCGGTGCGGTAGGACCGGCCGTCGCGGTCAAGGGCTTCGAGCGTCACGCTGAGGGCGCGCTCCACCTCGCCGTAGATATCGGGAATCGAGAGACAGCCCTCTTCAGCCGTCTCGCGCTCGTCCGAGGCCGTGACGATCCGCGGGTTGACGAGGACCAGGGGTGGGGGATCGTCCTCGCCGACGTCCACCACGGCCACGCGGCGGGCGATCCCGACCTGATTGGCGGCGAGCCCCACACCCTTGGCCGCCCGCATGGTGTCCAACAGGTCGTCCACCAGTTCGCGTACCGCGGCGTCGACGGAGGCCACGGGCGCCGCGCGCTGCCGCAGCACGGGCGAGCCGAGCAGGTGGAGCATGCGGACCGTCACTGGGGCTTGGCTTCGATCGACCGGTTGAGGATGTTCGCGATGTTGGTGCGCATCACGACGACGCGCGACTCGCCGCTCTTCACGGTCACCTCGTCGTCCTTCAGGTGCACGACCTCGCCGATGATGCCGCCCGAGGTCACGATTTTGTCGCCGCGCTGCAACGAGGCCAGCAGCTGACGGTGGCGCTCCTGCTGCTTGCGCTGGGGTCGGATGAGCATGACGTAGAAGATCGCGATCAGCGCGGCGATCTGGACGAGGAAAATGGTGAGCCCCCCTGAGGCGTTCTGGCCCGAGGGGGCGAAGAGCAGGGCGAGCATTGGGTGCGCGGTCATGCGGATCCCGATCGCAGGTAGCGGCGGCGCCAGGCATCGGCCCACGGACCGAAGGCGTTCCGCCGGATCGCGGCTCGCATGTCCTCTGCGAGCCGGATCAGGTAGCGGACGTTGTGCAGTGACAAGAGTCTCAGGCCCAGCAGCTCTTCCGCCACGAACAGATGCCGAAGATAACCCCGCGAGAACGTGGTGCACGTCTCGCAGTCGCACGAGTCGTCGAGCGGCCGCGGATCCTCGCGGTGCTCGGCGTTGCGAATGTTCACCGGGCCGTCGGGCGTGAAGGCCGAGCCGTTCCGCCCATGGCGCGTCGGCGCCACGCAGTCGAACAGATCCACGCCGCGCTCCACCGCCGCCACCAGGTCCTCCGGAAACCCCACGCCCATAAGATAACGCGGCAGAGCGGGGAGCTTCGGCTCGAGCCGCTCGAGCATGTCGTACATGACGGCCTTGGGCTCGCCGACGGAGAGGCCACCGATGGCGATGCCGGTCCAGGAGCCCAGGTCGAGGACGCGTCGAAGACCTTCTGTCCGCAGCTGCAGATGAGCGCCCCCTTGCAGGATCGGCCATAACGTCTGGTCGCACGACGCCAGGACGCCACGTTGCAAGGAATGCCCGGCCTCAACCGTGGAACGTGGGGTCGTGGCGTCGTGTGACGCCTTCAGCTCCTCGTGCCGTTTCCCGCACCGCTCCAGCCACCGCAGCGTCCGCTCCAGCGCGTCGCGGGCGGTCGCCGCGTCCGCGCCCCCGGGCACCACGTGGTCGAACGCCATCGCGATGTCGGCGCCCAGGGTCCACTGGATCTCCGTGGCGCGCTCGGGCGTGAGCCTGCGACGGCCGCCGTCCACATGGCTCTGGAACTCGACACCGTCCTCGTCTACGCGCCGGAAGCCCTCGAGCGAGAACACCTGGAAGCCGCCCGAGTCCGTGAGCAGCGGTCGATCCCAGGCCATGAAGCGGTGCAGCGCACCGAGCTGGGCCACCACCTGCTCGCCGGGACGCACGTGCAGGTGATAGGTGTTCGCGAGCACGAGCGTGGCACCCGCGGCGCGAAGATCGTTGGGCGAAAGCGCCCGCACGGTCCCTTGAGTCCCGACGGGCATGAAGCACGGAGTCTCCACGGTGCCGTGGGGGAGCTCGAGGGTGCCGCTGCGAGCGCAACCAGACGTCGCGTCGACTGTGAAGTCGAACACGCGCGAATCAACGCGTTCCGCGTTCACACGATCGCCATCGCATCGCCGTAGCTGTAGAACCGATACCGTTGCTCAATGGCTTCCCCGTAGGCTCGCATGACGTTCTCATAACCCCCGAACGCGCACACCAACATTAGCAGGGTCGAGCGCGGCAGGTGGAAGTTCGTGAGCAGGCGGTCGACCGCGCGGAACGGGTACGGAGGGTGAATGAAGAGCCGGGTCTCGCCGGCGCCCGGACTGATGTGGCCCCCTTCGCCGGCGAGCGTCTCGAGCGTGCGCACGACGGTGGTGCCGACGGCCCAGACGCGACCTCCCGCTGCCCGTCTCTGGTTGATGATCCGGGCCGCACGCTCGCTCAACCGGTACGACTCGTCGTGCATCCGATGGCGCCCGAGGTCGTCGCTCTCGACCGGCTTGAAGGTGCCGGGCCCGACGTGCAGATCCAGCTCGGCGAGCGCCACGCCCTTGTCGCGCAGCCGGTCCAGCAAGTCCCGCGTGAAATGCAACCCGGCCGTGGGAGCGGCGACGCTGCCGTCGTGTGCCGCGTACACCGTCTGGTAGCGCTCGCGATCCTCGGGGCGCGGTGCGCGGCGGATATAAGGCGGGAGCGGCACCTCGCCGTACTTGGCGAGCGTGGCCGACGCGTCGAGCGGGCCGACGAACCGCACCCGCCGCAGTCCACCCCCCAAGGCCTCGACGATCTCCGCGGTGCTGTCCGGGCCGAGCGTCACGCGGCGTCCCGGCTTGAGCTTGCCTCCGGGATGTCCCATGGCGAGCCATGTCCCATCGGACAGTTCGCGGACGAGCAACAGCTCCGCCTTGCCCCCGGGCCCACGCATCCCGCTTCCCGCATCCCGCATCCCATGTAGTCTCGCCGGAATCACGCGCGACACGTTGAGCGCGAGGACGTCCCCGGGCGCTACCAGATCGACGATGTCGGTGAACCGCCCGTGACGGATCGCTCCGGTGGTGCGATCCAGGATGAGGAGCCGGCTCGCCCCCCGGTCCGGGAGTGGGTCTTGGGCGATGAGCGAGGGGGGGAGCGTGTAGGCGAAGTCGGAGGCGCGGTACATGAGAATGCGGAATGTGGAATTCGGAATGCGGAATGGAAGGGCGGGCGTCGATTCCGCATTCCCCATTCCGAATTCCGCACTTGTCAGCCGTCGAACATCGTCGGCTGCTCCGCGCTCCGGGGCGGCGCAAATCCGAAATGCCGGTACGCGGCACCCGTGGCGCAACGGCCGCGCGGCGTGCGGGCCAGGAATCCCTGCTGCATCAGGAACGGCTCGTACACTTCCTCGAGCGTGCCGGCATCCTCCCCCACGGCGGCGGCGATGGTGGTGAGTCCCACCGGGCCGCCGTCGAACTGCTCGATGATCGTCTTGAGGATCTGTCCGTCCATGTCGTCGAGGCCGAACTCGTCCACGTCCAGTCGTTGCAGCGCCTCGCCCGCCACTTGCGCCGTGATCCTGCCGCCGGCGCGGACCTGGGCGTAGTCGCGGACCCGCTTCAAGAGCCGGTTCGCCACGCGCGGCGTCCCGCGACTGCGGCGGGCGATCTCGGCGATGCCGGCGACATCGGCGGGGACGCCGAGAATTCCGGCCGAGCGACTGATGATCTGCGCCAGGTCGTCCGGCGGATAGTAGGAGAGCCGCTCCACCAGCCCGAAGCGGGCGCGCATCGGCGGCGTGAGCAGCCCGAAGCGGGTGGTCGCCCCGATCAGCGTGAACCGCTCGAGCGCCATCGGAATGGTCTGCGCGTGCGGGCCGTCGGCAATGCGGACGTCCACGCGGTAGTCTTCCATCGCCGGGTACAGAAACTCCTCCAGCGCCGGGCGCAGGCGGTGTACCTCGTCGATGAACAGGATGTCGTTCGCCTGGAGCGACGTGAGGAGGCCGACCAGGTCACCCGGCCGCTCGAGCACCGGGCCCGAGGTGGTGCGAACATTCACGCCGAGCTCCTTCGCCATCAGCAGCGCGAGCGTCGTCTTGCCGAGGCCCGGGGGCCCGAAGAACAGGGTGTGGTCGAGCGGCTCCCGGCGCTGCTTGGCCGCGTCGATGGCGATCTGCAGCGACTCCTTGACCTTCGCCTGGCCGACGAACTCGTCGAGACCGGACGGCCGCAGCGCGGCGTCGGTGAGCCGCTCGTCGGGGAGCGCGTCGGGCGTGGTGACCTGCGTCCGGGAGCGCATGGTCACGCCGCCTTGTTCCCCAAGGGCCGGGCCCGCCACCGCACGGGCCGCGCATCGGCTTCGAGCACGTGCCGGGTGTGGCAGGTGACGCACTCGTCCGAGGCGCGCGTCGCGCCGTCAGGCACGAGTCGCCGGTTGGTCGAGCCGCAGCGGGTGCAGATCCACTCAGCCGTGGTGGCCATGGTCATCCAGTGGTGAGCAGTTGCAGGGCGCGGCGCACCAGCGTTTCTGTGTCGGCACCGCTCCCACCGTCCGCCGCAAATGCCCGCCGCAGCGCGCCGTCGGCCTCGACGGTCGCATAGCCGAGCCGCTCGAGCGCGTGGAGCGCCGCCTCCGCCGCCCCGCCGCCGGGGACCACCGCGCCCGCCGCCTCATCAAACTCGCCGAGCTTGTCGGCCAGTTCAAGCGCCAGCCGCTCGGCCGTCTTCTTCCCGATCCCGCTCACCGACGCGAGCAGGGCGATGTTCCGCTCCTTCACCGCCCGCGCCCCGCGCTCCACTCCCAGGGCGGACATCAAGGCGATCGCGATTTTCGGCCCCACGCCGGAGACGCCGATGAGCCGCTGGAAGAAGCGGCGCCCGGCGTCGTCCTGGAACCCGTACAGCGACCAGCCGTCCTCGCGCACCACCAGCTCGGTGGCGAGGCTGACCGTCTCGCCCACCGCGGGCAGGCGCTCCATCACGCCCAGCGGCACGACGATCTCGTAGCCGACGCCGCCCGCGGTGTGAATCATCACGCGATCCGCCTGCTTGGCGGCGAGGCGACCGGCGACCTGGGCGATCACGTCCGCAGGATGTGCGTGAGCGCCACGGCCACGCCGTCGGCCGCGTCGGCGGGCTGGGGGGCCGCCGTGAGCCGCAACAGCCGGGCGACCATGCTGCCGACCTGCGCCTTCGGGGCCCCACCCGCGCCCGCGACGGTCTTTTTGACAGTGGCCGGCGGATACTGGGCGATGGCGAGGCCGGCCTGCTCGGCGGCGAGGAGGATGACACCGCGGGCATGCCCCAGCACCAGTGTGGTATGGACGTTCTTCGAGTAGAACGCGTTCTCCAGCGCCAGAGCGGCGGGACGATGCCGCGCGATCAGGCCGGTGATGTGCTCATGGAGCGCGCGCAATCGCTCGGGGAGGGGGCTCTTCGCGGTGAAGCGGATCACGCCGCACTCGATCAGCCGGGCCACCCGGGCTGGCCGGTCCCGTGCGGAGCCGCCGTTCCCGGTCTCGATCACACCGTAGCCGGTGATCGACGTGCCCGGGTCGACGCCCAGGACCTTCACGTCACGCCGTCGCCGCCGCCAGCGCCTCGGCGTCGATATCGAAGTTGGACGACACCTTGGCGACGTCGTCCATCTCTTCGAGCGCCTCGATCAGCGCGAGCAACTGCTTCGCGTCCCGACCGTCCACCCGCACGGTGCTCTTGGGGACCATCGCGATCTCGGCGGCCTGCACCGCGATTTTCTTCGCTTTGAGCTGCTCGCTGATCAGATGCAGCCGGCCCGCCGGTCCGGTGATGAGGAACGCATCGCCCTCCCGCACCATGTCGTCCGCTCCGGCATCGAGCGCCGCCTCCATCACCGCGTCTTCGTCGGCACGCGTGGCGTCCACGGTGATCTGGGCCTTGCGGTCGAACATCCACGCGACCGAGTTCGCGGCACCGAGGTTGCCACCGTAGCGCTGGAACACGTGGCGAATCTCCGCGACGGTGCGATTGGCGTTGTCCGTGGTCGCTTCGATGAGCAGCGCCGCGCCGCCGGGACCGTACGCCTCGTACGTGACCTCTTCATAGGTGACGCCCTCCAGCTCGCCGGTCCCCTTCTTGACCGCGCGCTCGATGTTGTCGAGCGGCATGTTCTCGGCCTTGGCGGCGTCGATGGCGGTGCGGAGCCGGGCGTTGCCCGCCGGATCGCCGCCGCCCTGCTTGGCGGCGATCGTGATCTCGCGGATCAGCTTGGTGAAGAGCGCCCCCCGGCGCGCGTCGGTGACGGCCTTCTTCCGCTTGATCTGTTTCCACTTACTGTGGCCGGCCATGGCTCTAACCTACAACCTTCACCGATCCGGGTCGAGCATATCTTCGAATCGCATCCAGCGCCGGTAGAAGTACAGGTCGACGAAGCCGGTCGGCCCGTTGCGGTTCTTGAGGACGATCAATTCCGTGGCGCCGTCCACGCCGTAGCCCGGATTGTACATCTCCTCCCGGTACAGCCCGAGCACGAGGTCGGCGTGCTGCTTGATCGCGCCCAGGTGTCCAAAGTCGTCGAGCGCGGGTCGCGCGTTGGGGCGCTTGGCGTCGAACCTGGGCAGCTGCGACACCACAACGAGCGCCACCTGGCGGGTCAGCGCCAGCGCCTTGAGTCGCTGCAGCACCAGCGCCAGGTCCTCGTCCTGCGTCGAGCGAGTCACGCCTGCGGGCGACGGCACGAGCTGCAGGTAGTCCACGATCACGAGGCCGAGCGGTGGCAACGGGTCGAGCCGCCGGGCGACGGATTCGAAGTCGGGCCCCGCGAGGGGCAGACTGGTGAGCGGCAGGTCGCGCAACCGCACCGCCGCGCCGCCGATGCCGGCGCGCGTCTCGTCATTGAGCTTGGCACCGCGCAGCTCGTCCACCGCCACGCGCCCCTCGATCGCGAGGGCGCGCTCCATCAGGCGCTCCTCGTCCATCTCTCCCGAGAACAGTGCAACGCCGGCGCCGCGCTGCGCCACGCGCAGGGCCAGCCCCAGCGCGAGCGCCGACTTGCCGGAGCCGATGTCGCCCCCCAGCACCACGAGGTCGCGGCGACGCACGCCGCCTCCCAGCAGCCGGTCGATGGACGGAAAACCCGTGGGAATCGTGTCGCCCGGGATGTCCCCGGGGCGCTGCTGATCCACGCGCTCGACGATGGACTCGGGCGAGGGGGAGGAGGGCGGGGGGCGCTTCGGGAAGCGACGGCTGGGCATGAAGGTCTCCTGTGCGTCTGGGCGTCTAGGCGTCTAGGCGTCTAGGCGTCTAGCCGTCTCGCCTTTATAGATGTATACGGGCGGTTCGGGCGGCAACCGCGACGGCCTCGCCCGCCTCCGGACCGAGCACCTCGCGCGCCGGCGCGACCAGCTGGGACAGGACCATCGCCGCGGCGGCGGGGGTGGCGGGCTCCAGGTGCTGGCGCGCCGCGGCGAGCGCCCGGCGCAGCGGCCCCGAAAGGGCGAGGCTCGCGAGCCGGGCCTCGAGGGCTTGCAGCCTGCGGCGGTGGTTCCGGCCCGTCACCGGATGCGGGGGGAGCAGCCCCTCGGCGGAACGCACCACCAGCCAAAGCGCGAACAGTCCCTGGCGCGCGGGTCCGCGTACGGCGTCGGCCACCAGACCGACCAGCCGCTCTTCCGCCGCCGTGGTGGCGCGGATCACGCGACCAGGCGATCCACCGCGGCGGCCACGTCCGCGGGCGTGATGTCGGCGAGGCAACGATGGTGGCCGAGGGGGCACGCGGCCGTGCCCGTGGCCGAGCAGGGACGGCAGTCGAGCTCGCGCTCGAGCACGGCGGAAGGCGCCACGTACGGGAAGAAGCCGAACTGCGCGACCGTGGGCCCGAACAGGGCGACGACCGGCGTGCCGACGCCGGTCGCCATGTGCATGATGCCCGTGTCGCCCGATACGACGACGCGGGCGCGTTGCAGCAACGCGCCCGTCTCCTGCAGCGAGAACTCTCCGGCGACGCTCGCCGCCGCGCCCCCGGCCACGAGTTGCTGCGCGAGGCCGCGGTCTTCCGGTCCGCCGACGACGACGGTGCGGTACCCGGCGGTGCCCAGGCGCTCGCCCAGTGCGGCCCAGTGCGCGATGGGCCAGCGTTTGGTGGCGTGGGCGGCGCCGGGCCCGAGCGCGGCGAGCGTCGCGCCGGCGAGGCCCCGCTCCGCGAGCCACTGCGCCACCCGCGTCGTGGCCCCCGCGCCGAGGCAGAACTCGGGAGGACCCCCGTCGGGCCGGGCGTCGAGCCGGCGCGCGGCCTCGAAGTAACGCTCGGCCACGGGCGTGGGGCGGCGGTAGGCGTCGAGCTTGGTGGAGATGAGCAGCGTGCGCGCCAGCTTGCGCTTGCGGTACCCCGACCAGCGGCAGGGCACCAGCACTCGGAGCCCGGCGCTGCGGATGCTGCCGTGGAGGTCGAGCCCGTGGGTCGGCGCCAGGGCCCGCAGCCGCCGGGCCAGGTGGCGGAGCGGCTCGTCGGGCTCGAGCGCCACGACCTCGGCGACGTGGGGGTTGTCGGCGACGAGCGGCGCCATGGCGCGCTTCGTCACGTACACGAGTTTCGCCTCGGGGTGGCGGCGGGCGAGCGCGCGCACGAGCGGCGTGGTGAGCAGGATGTCGCCGATGGAGCTGAACCGGACGAGGAGGACGCACAGCACGTTGCGAAATAAGTCCTGCGTTGCCCGGGTTCGCCAGTCGCCATTAGCTTAGGCCTATGGCGCGGCCGAAGACCATTCTGTGGGTGGACGACGAAGTGGAGGGGCTCGCCGCCCACCGTCGCTTTCTCGAAGCCCAGGGGTTCACCATCGCATCGGCGGCGCACGGCGACGACGCCCTCGCGCTGCTGCGGCGTCAGTCCTACAGCATCGTGCTGCTCGACGAGCAGATGCCCGGGCGGCGCGGGCTCGAGCTGATCGGCGAGATCCGGGCGATCGACGCGGGCGTACCGGTGGTGATGGTCACCCAGAGCGAGGACGAAGGCACGCTGCGCGAAGCGATCGGGATCGAGGTGGACGATTATTTGGTAAAGCCGGTCCAGCCGCGCCAGATCCTCTCGGTCGTCACGCGGCTGCTCGAGGGCGACCGCATCCGCCAGCAGCGTCTGGCGCGCGACTTCGTCACCCGGTTCCGCGAGCTCGAAGGGCGGCGCGGCGCGACGCTCGCCTGGCGCGAATGGATCGAGCTGGTAGCGGAGCTGGCCCGCTGGGAGGTGCGGCTCGCGGCCGCCAACGAGCCCGGGCTGTCGGAGGCGCTGCGCGCGCTGCAGCGGTCGCTGCGCAAGGACTTTTCCGAGTACGTGGCCCGCCACTATACCCGCTGGCTCGCCGCCCCGGAAGGCGACCGGCCGCCGCTCTCGGTCGACGTGGGGGCGGAGTTCCTGGTGCCGGTGCTCAAGGCCGAGGGACGCGCGCTGTTCGTCGTGATCGACTGCCTCCGGCTCGACCAGTGGGAGGTGCTGCGCGATCTGGTGACGCCGCTGTTCGACGTCGAGGAGTCGCACTACTACAGCATCCTCCCGACCGCGACGCCGTTCGCGCGCAACGCCATCTTCTCCGGGATGTTCCCGATGGAGATCGCGGCACGGCATCCCGCGTGGTGGGGGCAGCCGTCCGACGAGGAGAGCCTCAACGCGCACGAGGGTGAGCTCCTGGCCGAGCAGCTGGGGGAACTCACCGGGCGACCGGTGGCGGTGCGGTACGAGAAGCTGTTCAGCTCGGGCGAGGGCGAGCTGCTGCGCCGCCTCCCCGCGCACCTCGCCCAGGACGGGGTCACGGCCCTGGTGTTCAACTTCGTGGACCAACTCACGCACGGGCGCTCCGAGAGCGCGATCCTGTACGAGGTGGCGCGCGACGAGGCCGCCCTGCGGAGCCTCACGCGTACGTGGTTCGAGCGCTCCCCCGTGCTGGCGGCCCTGCGCGAGGCCGAGCGGCGCGGCGTGACGGTGCTGCTCACGAGCGACCACGGCTCGATCCACTGCGAGACGCCCGCCACGGTGTTCGCCAAGCGCGACGCGACGGCCAACCTGCGCTACAAGTTCGGCGAAGATCTCCGCAGCGAGGACCCGGAGGCCGCGATCGTCGTGGAGGACCTGAAGGCGTTCGGCCTGCCGGGCATGGGTCTCGGCGTGCGCCTGCTGCTCGCGACGTCGGATCGTTTCTTCGTCTATCCCACCAAGCTGCGCGAGTATCAGGCCCGCTATCGCGGATCGTTTCTGCACGGCGGCGTGACGCCGGAGGAAATGATCCTCCCGGTCGCCCTGCTCACGCCGCGCGGTCGCGGGCGGGGGGGGCCCGCAGGCGGGGGAGGGGCGCGCTGAATGGGCCGCAGCACCCGGCTCCTGCTGCTGCTCCGTCCGTACACACCCTTGTTCGTCGTCAACCTCGGCACCACCGTGGTCGCCTCGGTGCTCGATGGGGTCACCTTCGTGCTGCTCATCCCGTTCCTGCGCACCCTGTTCGGACAGGAGGCGTTGCCGACGGCGGGCGGATCGACCGTCGAGCGGCTGCTGGCGGCGGTGGTGGGTCCCCTGCTGGTAGCGGGCGCACCGCACACGGCGTTGCGCAACGTCGTGCTGGTGCTGCTCGCCACGCTGGTCGTCAAGAACGTCCTGTCGTACAGTGCGGCACTCACCAGCGTGGCCATTCAGGAGAACGTGGTGCGGGATCTGCGGGTGCGTCTGTTCGGGCACCTGCAGGCGCTCTCGCTCGCGTTCTTCCAGCGCACCCGCGGCGGCCAGCTCCTGGCCCGGGTGATCAACGACACGGACCAGGTGAAGACGGCGATCACCGCCGCGCTCGCCCAGCTCCTCCAGAACGTCAGCCTCATCGTCGTGTACCTCGCGATCCTTATCGGTCTCTCGTGGCGCCTGACGCTTGTGGCCCTGGTGTGCGCGCCGCTCCTGGTGCTCATCGTGCGGCCGATGGTCGGGAAGGTGCGGCGCCGCTCGCGCGAGCAGGCGGACCAGCGCGGGGAGCTCACCAGTCTCGTGAGCGAGCTCGTGAGCTCGAT
>QHTP01000078.1 GCA_003220855.1 Gemmatimonadota bacterium | reverse complement strand
ACATGTCGGGATCCTCGAAGTCGTCGCACACGTACAGATCCGGCGCGCCGTCCCCATCGACGTCGGTGAACTTGGCGGACAACCCGAAGTACTCCGGAGCGGCAGCGAGCGGCTTTCCGTCCTCGTCCAGGAAGCGGCCCGAGGTCCACGGGACGAGCGTGAAGTGCCCGGTACCGTCGTTCAGGTAGAAACCATCCGGATCGGCACGCTGCTGCATCGACACGAGGTTGTACTCCGGTCGATCCACCACCCGGTAGTCCTTGCGGAACTTGGGAACGACCTCGAAGTGGTGCGGGCGTACCTCGTGGATCACAGAATCGAACGCCCGCTCCTGTGGTGGATACACGTCCATGGCGGAGCGGGTCTTGTAATTGGCGACGTACAGATCGAGGTGCCCGTCGCCATCCACGTCGGTCAGCGTCATCGTCATGCTGCCGCCGGGCGAGCCGAGGCCGGCGTCCTGCGTCCGCTCGGTGAAGCTGCCGTGTCCGTCGTTGAGGAACAGCGCGACCCCGCCGCCGAGCGTGCTGACGAGCAGATCGAGGTCGCCGTCCCCGTCGACGTCGGCGAAGACGGCGCCCGTCGAGTGGCGGCCGGTCATCGCGACGCCGGCCCGGGCGGTAATGTCTTCGAAGTGAAAGTCGCCCAGGTTGCGGTACAGGGCGTTCGAGCCTTGGTTGCTGGTCAGGTAGATGTCGGGGAGGCCGTCGCCGTCTACGTCCCCCAGCGCGACTCCGCCGCCCTGCGCCAGGTGGCGGTTCCAGAGGGCACTGTCGAGCGTGACGGTGTTGGTGAATCGGATGCCGGTGCGCGATGGCGCCAGCTCTGCGAACCCCGGCCCCCCCCTCGCGGGAACGCTGAGTCCGCGCCAGCGATACCCTGGCTCGTCGTGCCACACGGCTGAAAGGGCGCTCGGGCGACACGTCACCGCTCCGCCCAGCGACGCCAGGGCGAGCGCCCTGGCCAACACGGGCCGCCACCTCGTGTGGCCGCCGTTCGCGGTCACCGCCCTCACACGGTCCTCGTCGAGTCCCGGAATGGAACAGGCGCGCCGAGCAGCGACGCGCCTGTGGGTATGGAACTCCGGTCCGAGCTATTTCACCAGGAGGCGACTCAGCAGACGGTTCGCGGCCGCCCGATTCCGCCACTCCTGCTCCAATTGCGCCCAGACTTTCGGCGCGCTGGCCACTAAGACGGCGGCTCCGCCCACCGCGCCGGCAGCCGGAGACGGTGCGGGGAACGCGTCGCAGCTGCCGTCGGAATGCGCTGCGCCACCGCACGTGTACAACGCCACGCCCAGCACATTCAGCTCGTTCGCCGGGATCGGCATCTCATGCGGCGTGTTCGGCTCCAGGTTGTCGATCCGCCGCTGGTTGTAGAATACCGCCGGACTCGAGCCCAGCAGCTCGACATCCTGCTCGTACTGCAACTCCTGTAGCAGGTTGGCGTCCGCATCGGTGGCGGGCGTGAGGCCGCCTCGTGTAACGCGCGTGTTGTTGATCAGCGCAGCCGCGCCGCTTGCCCCGGTGTGGATCAGGCCTTCCGCCCAGATCAGGTCGTTCTCGGCGGCGAGCAGGATGGGGCTGTCCTTGTCTCCGGGGGACGTCGAACCCTGGGGATTGTCGCCGCATCCGGGGAAGCTGTCGTAGCGGACCTGTCCGATGGCGCTCTGGTGCCACGCCCCGCGCGTCTTGTTCCCGAATTCCTTCGTGGACGTCCACACGTAGTCGGTCCCGCCGTTGACCGGATCCACAGCCGAATTGAGCACGTTGGCGGCGTATGCGGCGTCACCCCGGTAGGCTCCGTTGCCCAGGCGCTTATCCAACGAGTTGGGCTGGGTGTTCGCTGCGTCGTTCCACGGGTCCGGCTGTGTCGCGGCGTCCAGCATGTGCGCGACCCGCGTGTGCAGCCGCATCGTGGTCATGTCGTTGGACCACACTTTCAGAAAGTCGCACCAAGTGTTACAGGCGTCCTGATGAATCACCCAGTCGAACCTAGCGCCGGAGCTGATGCCCTTGGAGCCGTAGCCGACGACGCGGGCCCAATCGACCGCGGCGTTATCGGTCGCGTTGCGCGCGAAGTAGGCCAGGGTCCGCGCTGCCATGGTGTTCGCGATCTGGGCGATCTGCGTGTTGCTGTATGTGGTGCCCGGCCCAAAGAACCCATCCGCCGTCGAAGTGAAGGTACCCGCCGACGCCAGCGTGATGGCCGTGTCGAACTTCGCCATGGCCGCGTCGCGTATCTCCACTGCCGTGGACAACTTCAGCGTCGTGAGGTCGGTGTTGTAGTCGACGATGAAGCCGTGGTCGTAGTTCAGCGCGAGGCCGCTGAACGACAGGGCCTGCGCCAACACCGTCAGGGTCTCCACCATCTTCGTGGTCGGCGCGTCCGTGATGATGAGGCCGTCGACACGGATGCGCTTAAGGACGTCTCTCGCTGAAGACAGGGCCGAGTAGTACCCATACCACATCGCTTCGATCTGGGTCCGCTCCGCCGCAGCCGGGTCGTTGTTCCACGCCGCGCGTGGGTACGGAGGCCCCTCACTCAGGGGGTTACCGCACGTCCCATTGGTCGCGGTCGTGTAGCCGTTCCAGTTTGCGTTGGTACAGCCCGTATAGTACCGGATGTGGAAGTTGTTCCACATCGCGACATGGCCGCGGGCCATCACCGACATGGTGAGCACCGGATACTGGTCCGCGCCATACCCGCCGTGCGTGGTCAGAAACCAAGTCCGCATGGCTCCTTGGGCGAGCGACAGCACGGAGGTGGGGCTCGCCAGCAGGTGGGGCGTGTCCGGCGCGTTGGGGTTCGCGATCTTGAGTGTATCACAACCGCCCGCGAGAACCAGGGCCACAACGCCCACGATCTCCGGGATCCGCTTACGCATGCTCATGGTCGTCTCCTCGAGAGGTCGGTGCGCGGGTCAGAAGCCGATTTCCACAAAGCCCGTGAACGTCCGGAAGTTGGGATACGAGAAACCGTCCCACCGGAACGAGAACGCGTCGCCCGTCAGGCCGGCCACCTCCGGATCGTACCCGGAGTACTTCGTGAACGTGAACAGGTTGCGCCCGATCACGCCGATGCGCAGAGCGCTGATCCCGAGACCGAGCTTCTCCACCTGGCTGCGGGAGAAGGCGTAGCTGAGGTTCAGCTCCTTGAGCTTCACATACGTCCCGTTCTCGACGAAGAAGTCGATCGGGTTGATGCCGTTGTACAGGGCCGTGTAATAACCGGTCGGCTTTTTCCCGGTGCTGTACGGGCAGTGTGCGGGGTCCGCGGTGCCGGTGCAGTCCACCGCCGGCTTCGCCGTTTGATCGTAGACGGCGTCGACGAGGCCGGTGCCAAACGCCCACTGCCGCGTCCCGTTGTAGATGTTGCCCCCCTGGACCCAATCCACCAGCGCGTACGCAGAGAAGCCCTTCCACCGCACGTTGGTCGTGAAGCTGACGTTGAAGTCGGGGTTTACGTCGCCGATCTTGACGATCTTGCTCCCCGTGGGGCTCACGTAGGTGATGAACCGCTCGTTGAGGGTGTGGTACGCGGCCTTATCCACCAGGTACCCGTCCTCGTTGACGACGTAGTTGGCGGGATCATAGGTGAGGCCCGCGCCACAGCCCGCGGCCTTCTTCGCCGGGTCATCGCACAGCTGGGCGAAGCTCCGCACGATCTGGGTTCCGTACAACACCCCAAAGGTCTCACCCTGCGCGATCCTGAAATCCTGGGTCACATCGTTATTGCCGCCATAGCCGCCCGGCCCCACAAAGAAGGCGGGGACGTCGAGCTGGGTGATCACCTGCCGTGTGCGGTCGGCGGCCACGTTGATCCGCCAGGACAAGTCCGGCTGGTCCGCGACAATTACGCCTAACGACAGCTCGTGCGTGCGTCCGAGCAACGTCCCGGCGTTCTGCCATTGGTTAATGTACCCCGTCGCCGCGGAGAGCCTGACCAGCATGATCTCGTCCTTGGTCTCCTTGCGCGAGTACGAGTACTCGAGCGAGAAGCGGCTGAGAAAATCGATGTTGGCGCCAAGCTCAGTCTCCCCCGAGCGCGCTGGCTTGAGCAGCGTGTTGCCGAGGGTGTGCTTCACGGGCAGGCCGCCCTCCACGCTGTACGTCTCATACTGAGCATCGAAGGTGGGGCGGAGGCCGGCCGTCCCATAGGACGCCCGCAGCTTCAACTCATCGATCCCCTTGATATGGATGTCCTGGCTGAGGCGGTACGCCCCCGACGCCCGGTAGTACGTCTGCCACCGGCTCTGGGAGCCGAACAGCGACGAGCCGTCCCAGCGTACCAGTCCGCCGAGGAGATAGCGATCGTTCACGTTGAAGTCGGACACCACGTAGTAATTCTTGCTGCGGATCGTCGCGTTCGAGGAGCCGGGGGCGAGCTGGGAAAAATCGACCGCGTTGAACTCGGGCGACGCCACCACGGTAAACCGGTTGGCGGTCAGCGTGAAGTTGCTCGCGGTCTGGTCCTCGTACTCGTACGCGGCCTTGGTGGTGTTGCTCAGGCTCCACGAGCCGAGCCTAAACGTCCGCACGGCGGTGGCGCTCATGCCCGTGTTGAACTCTCGGCCGCCGCTATCGGTCTTGACGAGGTAGCCATCCGACGTGGAGCCGGTGGCGCTGAGATAGCCCTTCGGCCTCACATCGCTGTAGTTGGACGCCTCGTAGTCGTAGTTGTAGTGGCCTTCGAAGGACAGCCAATCGGTGAGGCGGTACGTCCCTTTCGCGTACGCGCTGTAGCGCGTGCGGTCGGTGTTGATGCGTTCGAGGAGCTTCACCGTGAAGAACGGTGAGCCTGGGCCCTCGGCAGTCTGATCGTTGTTTGATCGGGCGAAAAAGGCGCCCGCCGACAGGTCGAACCGCGGGGTCAGCGCCTGATCCAGGTTCAGGCGGAAGTTCTGCCGGGCGTAGCCCCTGAGCTGCAGCAACACGCCGTCCTGCTTGGTGTTTTCGAACGACGCGTTGTAGTTGGTGTTGCCCTTCCGTTGCCCGATCGACACGTAGTTCGTGTAAAACGCGCCGTTCGTCAGCAGGTCGCCCTGCAGGTCGAAATACACGGGGTGAGGGTACAAGCTGTACGGCACATCGGCGATCTGGTCCGCCTTGATGGTGGGGATACCCTTCGGACCAACCAAAACGCCGCTCGAATTGATAAAATCACCTTTGAGGACCTGATTACCGGACCCGTCCGTGTAGGCGCTGTCGGCGGTCAGGTAGGGGTGCGCGTGCGTGATGGGAATCAGCTTGGGCCGGACCGATTGGCCGTACTCGTTACGCACCGTGACCGACACTTTCCCGTCGGGGAGCCCCTGGCCGCGCTTCGTGAAGACCTGGACTACCCCGTTCGCGGCGTTGGATCCGTACAACGACGACGCCGCCGCGCCCTTCACTACTTCCACCCGCTCAATGTCCTGGGGGCTGATATCGGCGAGGGCGTAGTGCGTGATCGTTCCGTCCACGACGATCAGCGGACCCGGCGAGTCGGTCGAAGGACACGGTTGAGTATTGCAGGACGATGGCGACGTGATCGCGGTCGCCCCGCGCAGCCGGATCATGGGCTCACTGCCGGGCGCCCCGCTGCCCTGGATCAGCCGCACCCCCGCTACCTTCCCCTCGAGCGAGCCCAGCGCCGAGACGGCAGGCGCCTGGTTCAGCTGGCTTGAATCCACTCTGCCCACCGCGAACGTGAGGTTCTTCCGCTCCGTCGCGGCCCCGGTGCCCGTCACCACGACCTCCTCCAGCTGCATCACATCGAACTGGAGCTGGAAGTCGAAGGTCTGCGTGCCGGGCCTCAACGTGATCTGCCGCACCTCGGGCTTGTAGCCCACGGAGCGCACGCGCAGCGTGACGCTCTGCCCCTTCGTCTGCTCGGCGGGCACCGTGAGTGTGTACGTACCTGCGGTCGTCGTGGCGATGGCAGCGCCGACCTCCGCGATCGATACTGTCGCGCCACTCAGGGATTCGCCCCCCTTCCCCGAGACTTTGCCTGTTATGACGGCCGACTGCGCCGCCAGGTCGCGGAACGCCGCTCCGGATAACACGAGCAACGCTCCAGCACACACCATTGCGCTGAACGTACGAGGCCTCAGCATCATGACGCCCCCTTCTGTGGCATGTGGTCAACACCAGGCCCCCGACGGCTAGGACAGAGGGCCCAACGGCGTGAAGATGAGCATATTGTGCACCTCGTCTCAGAAGTGCGCAAGACCACCCAACGGCCGCTCGGGACGGGGATACGGGGGACATAGCCGGTTGCATCAGACCATCTT
>QHTP01000077.1 GCA_003220855.1 Gemmatimonadota bacterium | reverse complement strand
GAGCCGCAAGAACGCCCAGCGTCGAAAAGCGAACAGCCCGAGTGCCCGTGCTCCCCCGACGATCCGGTCGAGCCGCTCGACGAACACGAGGGCCGCATACGCTAGTAGCGGCGCGACCAGGAGCGCCACCACGCCTTCTCTGACACCCCGCCACACCACGATGGCCGTCGCGAGTCCCGCCCATGTGAGGGGAAAGAGCAGCATGGCCGCGAGCACCTTGATGCTCGCCAGCGCGTCTTCCTCTCCCTTCGCCATACCGGTGGCCACGAAGCCAACGGCTCGGTAGGCCGGGTAGTGTACGGCTGTCCCCACCAGCCCCGCGGGCAACAGCAGCAATAGAACCATCCCCGCTTTGGCGACGTAGCGGGCCACGCGCGCGAGGGTGAAGCTCCGCGGGGCGAGCCGCCGCGGATCGAGCCCCGCGGCCGCGAGCGCCGCTTCGTACCGATCGATCCGCGCCGCCAGAGCGGCGAAGCGTTCCGGCTGCTGCTCCCGCGCGATTTCGTACCCAGCGATCAGGCGGCGCCGCAGGATGAACTCTTCCTCCAGCGTCGGCGGGTTGGTAGGCACGTCGTCTTGCGTGCTGACGATGCGCTCCGCGCGAGCGACCAGGGCCAGCGCTTCCACGTGCCCAGCCTGGAGCGTGACGCCGCCGAGGGCCTGCTCGATGCGCGCGGTGAGGCCGCGGACCGGTCCGGCAGGCGGCTCCTCCCCGGGGGCGAGCTCCACGGGCTCCACGGCGAACGGCTCGGCGAAGTGGAGCAGCGCGGCGCTCCGGAACGTCCGCTTGGCCCGATAGTACAGCCCCGCCGGCACGATCCGGATCGGCGTGGCTCGCGGCAGCCGCGCGGCGGCGCCGAGGGCGATCCGCGCGGCCCCGGTCTTCATGGGCCGAAGCTTCGCCTCCGAGTGCGACGTCCCCTCGGGGAACAACCCTATCGCGCCGCCTCGTGCCAGCACGCGGCGCGCCGTGTCGAACGTCTCACGATTCTGTGCCGGGTCGGCTCCCGTATCCTGCCGCCGATGCACCGGGATCGCTTCGAGGGCCCGGCAGAACCACCCAATCACCGGCATGCGGAACAGCGGCGCCTTCGCGAGCAGCGACACGCGCCGCGGGGTGAAACACAGCAGGAACGCCGGGTCGATGAGCCCGCTCGGATGGTTCAGCACGAGGATGACGGGGCCGTCGCGAGGAACGTGCTCCAGCCCCGACACCTCGATGCGCCGGAAGAAGATCCGTAGGATCAGTCGGAACAGCGCCCGGAGGTGCGCCCTCACGGCGAGGGCTCGACGCCCGCCATCCGCTCTCCCCGCCAGGCGCCATAGGTCCAAATCACCCCGCCGAGCAGAATCGCCGCCGGGATGATCAAGACGGCGCGTGCGAGGGTGCTCGCGTCCGAGATCGCGCCCAGAATGGTTGGCGACGGCACGTCGCCCAGCACATGAATCATGAGAATGCTGACCGCGACGGCGCTCGCTCGCATCTCGGGCGCGACCAGGTTCACGATGGCGGAATTGATCGGGCCGGTGGATGAGAACAGCAGCAATTCCGCGAGCACGAGCGCGGTCCAGTACACCACCGGGCTCGGCGCGAGTAATGCGACCAGCCCGACCGGCGCGGCGACCAGTGTGGCGACACCGGAGACCCACAGATACGCCTGTCGCGTTCGCGCGAGCAGCCGGTCGGCGACCCACCCGCCGACCGTCGTTCCCACCAGACCGGTCGCCACGAGCACCAGGCCCGATCCGACAGTAGTCATACTCTCCGTCAGGCCGCGTATCCGCATCAGAAACTTGGGCAGAAATACCGCCATGCCTCCGAGCGCGAACGTGTAAGCCGCGTAGCCGAGCACCGTGAGCACGTAGGGCCGGTTGCGGGCGAGGGTCGCATACGCGGCCCGGGCCGCCCCGCCCCGGAGCCGGTGGCTCGCGCCCAGGGCATCCGTCGGGTCCTGGATCCCGCGCGGCGGATCGTACAGGCGCAACGACAGGGCGGCGAGGACGAGGCCCGGCGCCCCGACGAAGAAGAAGGCGCTGCGCCAGCCGAAGTGAACGTCCAACAGGCCCCCGACCACGTATCCGAGCGCCGTCCCGACCGGGATCGCGGCGAAGAAGATCGAAAACACGCGACCGCGATACCGTCGGGGGAAATAGTCGGCGAGCAAGCTCGGTGAGATCGTGCCATACGCGGCCTCGCCGATTCCCACAAGCGCCCGCGCGCCGAGCAAGCTCACGAAGCTCCAGGCAAGTCCGCCCAACGCGGTGGCCACGCTCCAGATGAAGATTCCCGCGGCGATCAGCCGTGTGCGGGAGCCCGTGTCGCCCAGGGTCCCAAACACGGGAGCGGCGAGCATGTAGACGACGATGAACCCGCTGGTGAGCAACCCGAACTGGGTGTCGCTCACGTGGAGCGGCGAGTGTCTGAGGCTCTCCCCCAGCGCCGCCACGACATAGCGGTCGACGTAGTTGAAGAGGTTGATGCACGTGAGGACGAAGAGTCCCGTGCGCGCCAGGCGCGCGCTGTCGACTACAGGCGCGCCTTGAGCCACGTGGTAAACAGGAAACAGGGGATCGCACGGAAAATCATGGTGGCCACCGGGCGCCTGGTTTGGGTGTCCCAAACTTAGCCGCCGGTGGCCACCATGCCTACTCAGGCGGGTTCAGCCTTCGAGACCGTCGTGGTTGTCGTCTTCGAACGCTTTGAAGGAGTTCTGGATATTGTTCGCCACCACGCTCTGGTTCGCGCTGCCCTGATTCGCCGACGCGGGATCGACGAGCGTAGTCTTCGCGGCGTTCAGGTACCAGCCCGGCAGCGTCACGAGCGTGGCGCCGGTCTCGAACTCTTCGCAGTCGTCGTTCCCGGCGACTGCGTCGCAGGACGCGACGTCCGAGCGCTTGAGCTCGACGTTGCGCAGCACGAGCTGAGCGCTCCGCACGATGATCGTGTCGTTGCCGAGCATGATGACGGTGCTGTCTCCTGCGGCGGCCACGCTGGGCGCCGCTGCGGTGCTCGAGAACGCGGCACTCCCCGCCCGGGGCCGCAGCCTAGCGAGCCGTGAGCGCGAAGCTGACCGTTCCGGTATTGGAGTCAGAGCAAGCGGCAAGCGCGAACGACAGCGCCAGCGCAACCAGTGTCACGTTCTTCATACTTCCTCCTCAACAGGGTTTGGACGGCGACGGTGCGAACTCGCGCCAGGAGGGTGGCAAGCGATGTGCCGCCTGCGGTCCGGCCGTGGGACAGGCCGCGCGAGCACGACGCGTGAGAGACCTCACATGTGTTCGCGACACGCGCCAAGTTTCCCTGTATCGAATCGGTGCAATGGCCGCCCGCTATGAGCCAGGAGGGATCATGAAGCCGAGTCCACGCGAGCAGGCGGAAGCGTTCCGGCAGCTGCACACCGGACCGCGCATGCTGGTGCTCCCCAACGCCTGGGACGTGGCGAGCGCCCGAGTGGTGGAGGAAGCCGGCTTCCCGGCCATCGCCACCACCAGCGCCGGGATCGCGTGGGCACTCGGCTACGCCGACGGCGAGCGGATCAGCCGGGGGGAGATGCTGGCCGCGATCCGGCGTATCGTCGCAGCGGTGCGCGTGCCCGTGACGGCCGACGTGGAGGGAGGCTATGGCGCCACGGTCGCGGCGGCCGCCGAGACGGCGCGCGGCGTGATTGCGGCGGGTGCCGTCGGACTCAACCTCGAAGACGGCACGAATGAAGGCACCCTGCTCGATCCCGAGCTGCAGGCGGACCGCATCCGTGCCGTGCGCGAAGCGGCGATGTCGGCGCGGGTGCCGCTGGTGGTGAACGCGCGCACCGACGCGTTCGCGGTGAGACACTGGTCACCGGCAGAGCGCTTCACCGCGGCGGTGCGGCGTGCCAACGGCTACCTGGCCGCCGGAGCCGACTGCCTGTTCGTGCCCCACGTGAGCGACGGCGAGACGATCGGGCGCCTCGCCGGGGAGCTCGCGGGGCCCCTCAACGTGATCGCCGGCCCGCCGGCCCCGCCACTGCTGGAGCTCGAGCGGCTGGGGGTGCGACGGGCGAGCCTCGGCCCCCGCATCGTGCAAGCGACACTGGGGCTGGTGCGACGCCTGGTGACGGAGTTGCGCGAGCGCGGTACGTACGACACCATGACGGAGCTGCTCATCCCCTTCGGTGAGCTGCAGCGGCTCGTGGGACGGACCCCTTGACCGGTTCGAACACGCGGGTATATTTATACCGCGTCGTGAATATTTAATACGATCGGGTTAATCCCTTTCGGTGGTCACGAATCGATGATGCACTGCACGCCGAAGACCGTCGCCAATCTGAATCCGGCTCCCACCGACGGGAGCGAGCGGGCGGCGTAGCGTGTAGACGATCCCAGACACTACGGCCCGCTCGCAAAGAGCGGGCCTTCTTTATTGGCAAGTGACGGATACGGCTGGAGGACACGCGATGCCCCGAGGGAACACGCGCTGGATGCACACCCGCGCCCCGGACCTGAACCCGTGGCGCGAGCAGGACGCGTGCGGAGTCGGGTTCGTCGCGCGCGTGTCGGGGGAACGCTCGCGCGAGGTCGCGCGCCTCGCGCTCGAAGCCCTCAAGCGCGTCGCCCACCGCGGCGCCGCGGCCAGCGACAGCTCGGGCGACGGCGCCGGCGTGCTCACGCAGATCCCCGCGCCGCTGTTCTATCGCGAGGCGGAGCGGCTCGGACTACCGCTCGCGGCGGGTCAAGCGTTCGCGGTCGGCATGTTCTTCCTACCGCGCGAGGCCACGGCCCTCGCGCGCGTCACCGCCATCATCGAGGGCGTGCTGCGCGGCGACGGCCTGAGCGTGCTGGGATGGCGCGAGGTGCCCGTGCGCCTCGACGTGCTGGGCGCGGGCGCACGCGCCACGTGTCCCACCATTCGCCAGGTGCTCATCGGTCCGGCGGCCGACCGGCGCGGCGACGTCGCCGCGTGGGAGCGGGCCCTCTACCTCGCGCGCAAAACGATCGACGCCCGCGTGGCGGACGGCGGGGCGGAGCTGGAGTCCTTCTTCGTCTGCTCCCTCTCGGCGCGCACCATC
>QHTP01000076.1 GCA_003220855.1 Gemmatimonadota bacterium | reverse complement strand
AATCGAGAGCTCTACCACTGAGCTACGGTGGCGCAGCCACCTAACTTAGCCAAGCGGCGTGCGACGCGGTACTCCGGTGGCTGAAGGCTCAGAAAGTGGGTACTATCCGCCCTCGTCCCCACGCCGAGGAGCCGGCCATGACCGCAGCGTCGCTCAGGAACCAGCAGCGGATCATCACCAACCAGAAGACGATCGTTCGGAATCAGACAACGATTCTGCGCGGCCTGCAAGCCATGCTGAAGAACCAAAAGAAGATCCTGGCGAATCAGAGCAGGATCCTCGCGAAATAACTACCGCCCCTCGATGACGAGGTCCATGGCGCCCGTGTACGCGCGCCACCGCGCGATCTCGTCGTTGAGCGCCCGCCGCCCCGCCGCCGTCAGGTCGTAATACCGCGCGATGCGATTGTGTTCGGTGGTGCGCCAGTAGGAGGTCACCCACCCGCGCTTCTCGTAGCGGTGGAGGGCGGGATAGAGCGACCCCTGCCCGACCCGGAAGCTCTCCCGCGACAGCTGCTTGATCCGGTTGGTAATTCCCCACCCATGCATCGGTGCCAGCGACAGCGCCTTGAGAATGAGCAGGTCCAGCGTGCCCTGCATGACGTCGGCGGCATCGGTCCCCACCAGCTGCTCCTGTCGAGGCGAACCGGGAATATGACGTTTCGCTCCTGTCGAAGCAACAGGGGAAGCACCTCTAGCGGACGGTCTCGGACGGCCGTATCATCGTCCCTCGCCTCGATTCCCTTCACCGCTGAGGGACTGCATGAAGGCATCCGTCTTTGGCGTTCTGCTCTTAATCGTGCCGCTCGCGACATCGGTTCAGGCGCAAACGATCGACGACGGCCTGCTCTTGCCGAGGCGAGCCCTTGGCGTCGGCGTCCTCTACGGTCACGACAGCTGGAGTCAGTATTGGGAGGGTGACCTCAAGCGGGCCAACGGCAACATCGGAACCGTCACCACGCAGAGCGTCACCTGGGTGGCGGGCTACGGTGTCACGGACCGCCTCAGCGTGATCGCCCTGCTGCCCTACGTGTGGACCCACGCCAGCCAGGGCCCGCTCCATGGGATGGATGGGTTGCAGGACATCACGCTGGCAGCCAAGTACCAGTTGTTCACCACCCCGTTTACCGACCGCGGCACCCTGCGCGCCATGGTCGTCGGCGCAGCCGGCATCCCGGCCAGCAATTACACGCCCGACTTTCAGCCGCTCTCGATCGGACTGGCGAGCCGGCAGTTCTCGGGCCGCTTCACGCTGAACTTCCAGGCCCATCGCGGTTGGTTCCTCAACGGCTCGGCAGCCTACACGTGGCGCGCCAAGGTGACGCTCGACCGGCCGGCGTACTACACGGACGGCCAGCTCTTTCTGAGCAATGAGGTGGCCATGCCGAATGTGTTCGACTACACGGTGACGGCCGGATACCAGAGCGGACGCCTGTGCATCCCGATCTCGCTGTCGCAGCAACGCACCCTGGGCGGGGGCGACATCCGCCGGCAGGACATGCCGTTCGTCTCGAACCGCATGGATTGGGTGAAGCTCGGCGGGCTGGTGATGTATTCGCTGCCGGCGCCGCGGGAGCTGGGCATTCGCCTCGGTACGAGCTGGACCGCAAGCGGGCGCAACGTGGGACAAGCCACGACGCTCACGGGCGGTCTCTTCTACCTATTCCACCTCTAGTCGACGGTCCAGCCGATGCGACCAGCGCTTCTCCCCTTGGTTCTCGTCCTCGTCAGCGCCGCGTGCGACAATACCATCACGTCCACGGAGGCGCTGCTGCCGCTCGAGGCTGCGAGTCTCGATAGCACCGCCGGCAGTTGGCGGATGATCGTCTTGAGCGGCCCCGCGCAATTCACGGTCGCCGCTCCGGCGGCGGAGACCTCCGCCGCATATGCGGCCGAGCTCGCCGCGATCAAGTCGGCACAATCGAAGCTCACGACTGCGCAGCGCAGCTCCATCGCCTACTGGGCCGGCGGGGGGGTGCTCCGCTGGAACCAGCTCGTGCGCGACCTGGTGGCGCGGTTCAACCTGCCGCCGGCCCCGCGCGCCGACGGCACCTACCCGGTGCCCGACCCCGAGAACCCGTTCGCCGATCCGCAGTTCCCGTTCGCCAACCCGCCCTACTCCGCGCGGGCATACAGCTATGTGGCGGTGGCCCAGTACGAGGCGCTCAAGACCGCGTGGTATTGGAAGTACCAGTACAACCGGCGGTCCCCCGCTCGCATCGACAGCGGCATCCGGGCGTTGATGCCCGTGGGCGATTTGCCCGCCTATCCCTCGGAGGACGCGGTGATCTCGGGCGTCACGGTCGAGATGCTGAAGGTCCTGTTCCCGGCGGCGGTGGAGGAGATCACCGAGCGCGCCGCGGAGCAGCGCAACGCGGCGCTCTGGTCCGGCAAGGCGGCGGCGAGCGACGTCGCCGCCGGGCTGGCGTTAGGCAAGGCGGTGGCGGCAACGCTCATTGCGCGGGCGGGCGCCGACGGCATGAAAAACGCCGTGGGCAACGCGGCCCAGTGGCAGGCGCTTGCCGACAGCGCGGTGGCGCGGGGCGAGATTCCCTGGATCAGCCAGGAATCGCCGCCCCGGCCGCCGATGCTGCCGAATTTCGGCCAGCTACAGGCGTGGCTCATGACGCCGGCGGACGTCGTGACCGAGCGACCGCCCGCTCCTCCGTCCACCTCCTCGGACCAGATGAAGCAGGAAGTGGCCGAAGTGCGACGGACGGTCGAGCAGCTCACCCGGGAGCAACTGGCCGTCGCCTACAAGTGGAATGACGGCGGCGGAACTTATACGCCGCCGGGCCATTGGAACGACATCGCCGCGGAATACATTCGCGACGCGCGGATGAGCGAGGTGCGCGCCGCTCGCGCCTTTGCGCTGCTCAACATGGCGATGCACGACGCCGCGGTGGGCTGCTGGGGCGTCAAGTACTTGTACTTCAATCCCCGCCCCATACAGCTGGATCCGAGCATCAAGACGGTGATCGGGCTACCGAATTTCCCGTCATACCCGTCGGGCCACTCCACCTTCTCGGCTGCCGCCGCGACGGTCTTGTCGTACCTGTTCCCGCAGGCCGCTGCCGATTTCGATGTCATGAAGGAAGAGGCGAGTATCTCCCGGCTGTATGGCGGGATTCACTATCGCAGTGACATCGAACGCGGCAAGGAGCACGGGGGACGGGTCGGAGGGTACGCGGTGCGATTTGCACAGCAGGACGGGGCGAACTGAGCGTGCGCGATCGAGACCCTTGCCGCCCCCAGCGGAGGCGGGGCATAATATGACCCACATGGCAACCACCACCGAGACATTCTTCGGGAAGCTCAACGGCCCGTGGCACAAGCGGGCGCTGCAGGCCTTCATGGTCATCGTGCTCGCCCACTGGGCCGAGCATCTGGTACAGGCGTATCAGGTGTACGTGCTGAAGTGGCCGATGCACCAGGCGCGCGGCGTGTTGGGCCAGGCGTTTCCGTGGCTGATGCACTCCGAGGTGCTGCACTACGGCTATGCCCTGATCATGCTCGCCGGAATTTGGGCGCTGCTGCCCGGCTTCGTGGGCCGGTCCCGGGCGTGGTGGCTTGTCGCGCTCGTGATCCAGTTCTGGCATCACATCGAGCACGCGCTGCTCCAGGGCCAGGTCATCGCGGGCCGCGCGCTGTTCGGGTCCCCGGTTCCGACGAGCATCGTGCAGCTGTGGTTCCCGCGGCTCGAGCTGCACCTGTTCTATAACACGGTGGTGTTCGTCCCGATGATGGTGGCCATGTACTACCACTTGTTCCCGAGCGCCTCGGACGCCGCGCGGATGCGGTGCGACTGCGCGCTCCACCCGCACCCCGCGACGAACTGACGCCTCGCTCAAGCGGCCTCCGTCACGCGAACCGGAAGCACCATGGCATTCAGGCCCGGGGGCGCGCCGAGCACTACCGCTCCGCTCCATGCGGGGGGCAGGAAGCTGAAGATGGCATCGCCCGCCGCGGCGATGGAGGTGGAAATCGTGAGTACGTAGTCCACGACCAGGGCGCAGCCCGACACGACGCCGGCGCGCTGCCCCCAGGAGCCGCGAGGCGACCACGTACCCGCCACCACCGAGCGGAAACTGCTCGATGATGCGACTGTAGGCGTACGAGATGACGAGCACCGTGAACGCGGTCGCGAGGGCGAGGGCCAGCGCGAGATAGGTGTGCCCACCCTGCGTCCTGAAGGCCTCCTCTGGCCCGTACGCGGATGACGACAGACCGTCGGCGCCGAGGCCCACCCACGCGAGCAGCGCGATGAGCGAGACTTTGTGGAAGACGGTGGGATCGAGCTCGCGCCTCCCGCCGAGGAGGAGGCGCTTGATACGTGCGGTCCACGGCTCCCTCACGTGAGGGAGTCCCGCGGTGGGGGACGACATCGGTCTCTCCTCGAAGCCTACGGGGTTAGCTGACGGGCTCGGGCGGAAGAGACTGGCTGCCCTGCGCCTTGCGGCCCTGCGCCCCGATTACGTGGGTCCCCCGTTCCCGCTACGGTCTGGAACGACCCGGCTTGGTCGCGGCCGCACGTCGATGTCGATTTTCAGAGGCGCCGCTCGACGCATGAGTAAGGAAGCCGGAAACGCCGGGAGTGGCGCCAGCCGTGTTGCCGTGCCTCGTCGGGATCCTCG
>QHTP01000075.1 GCA_003220855.1 Gemmatimonadota bacterium | reverse complement strand
GATGCTCGCCGAGATGTACGGCATGATCCCGAGCGCGAACACGGTCGCGCGGCCGAAGCTGCCGCCCGCGAACAGGTCGTACAGGCTGAACAGCGTGCCCTGCGCCTGGTTCCGCAAGTAGTCGGCGAGGGCCTGGACATTGACGCCGGGCGTGGCGATGTGCGCGCCCATGCGATACACGACCAGGCAGAGGAGCGTGAAGAGGATTTTCTCCTTCAGCTCCGGCACCTTGAACAGGTTGGGCAGCCGGGGGGCGGTCATGCGGTCAGCTCGCGATCGTGCCGCCCGCCTGCTCGATCTTCGAGCGGGCCGAGGCCGACACGGTCACGCCCTTCACACTGAACGTGCGCTGGACGTCTCCCATGCCGAGCAGCTTGATGGGGCGGTCCGGGCGGCGCACCAGCCCGGCGCCGAACAGGGTGTCGGGAGTGACTTCGACGCCCTCGGCGAGCTTCCCCAGGTGCCGCACGTTCACCACCTGCGCCGGCTGCTTGAACGGGTTGGTGAAGCCGCGCTTGGGGATACGGCGGATGAGCGGCATCTGCCCGCCCTCGAACCCCGGCCGGGTCTGGCCGCCGGAGCGCGCGGTCTGGCCTTTCCCGCCGCGGCCGGCGGTCTTGCCTATCCCTGAGCCGGGCCCGCGGCCCTTGCGGATGCGGGCGCGGTGCGAGCCGGGCGGCGCCCGCAGTCCCGACAGGGTGAGCGGGCGTACGTCCTCCGCAGGCACCTTGGCCCTGGGGGTCGGGCGTGCGCGCCGCGTCTTGGGCTTCGCCTTTCCCTTCGCCTTAGTCTTCGCCTTCGGCATCGTCTACTCCCCTGCCTTCGCGGGCGTCACCTCGATGAGATGACGCACCTGATGGAGCATGCCGCGGAGCGCCGGATGATCGGGCTTCACCACGCTGTCCTGGTGGTGCTTCAACCCCAGAGCCTCGAGCGTGCGCCGCTCGAACGCCGGCCGCCCGATCCCCGAGCGGACCTGGACGATCCGCAGCGAACCTTTGCCCGGGGGCGGCAGCGCCCGGTCGCGACCGGGCTTGCGCTTGCGGTACTTCCGTGTGGGCGGCAGCCTAGCCATGCACCGCCTCCTGTCGGGCCTTGTAGTGGATCGCCTCGAGCTCCACGCCGCGCTCCCGGGCGACGTGCCGCGCCGTCGTCAGATGCTGCAGGGCGTCGAGGGCGGCCCGTACCATATTATGCGGGTTGGTCGAGCCGAGACTCTTCGTGAGGATGTCGCGCACGCCGGCGCACTCCAGCACCGCACGCACCGCGCCTCCCGCGATGACCCCGGTGCCCGACGCGGCGGGCTTCAGGAGCACGCGCCCGGCGCCGTGATGGCCCACGATCTCGTGCGGAATCGTGGTGCCGGTGAGCGGCACCTCCATCATCCGACGGCGCGCGGCTTCCACGGCCTTGCGCACCGCTTCGCTGACCTCGTTCGCCTTGCCTGTCGCGACGCCGACATGCCCGTGCCCATCGCCCACGGCGACGAGCGCGTTGAAACCGAAGCGCCGCCCGCCCTTCACTACCTTCGCCACGCGATTGATCGCGATGACGTTCTCGATGAGCCCGTCGCCCTCACGCTGGCGCTCGCTCGAATCGCGCCGCTCGCCACCCCGCCCCCGGCCGCGACCGCCGCGGCCCCGTCCGCGCCCCCCCCCACCACCGCCCCCACCCCCTCCGCCCCCTCCGCCACCTCCGCCCCCCACTCCCCCGCCGCCGGCGGGACCGACGGCCGGCCGCTCTTCGGGATGCCCTTCGCCCCCTGCGTGCGCCGTCTCCGGCGCTTCCGTCGTCGCCGGTCCGGACGGACCCTCCGGGCCTGGCGGCCCGGGCTGGTGTTCGTTCGCCATTAGAACTCCAATCCGCCTTTGCGGGCGCCGTCGGCCACGGCCTTCACGCGCCCGTGATACTGGTAGCCGCCGCGGTCGAACACCACCTTGGTGATCCCCTTCGCCTTCGCCCTGACGGCGATGAGCCGTCCGAGCGCGAAGCTCTTCGCGGTCTTGCCTTTGCCCTCGACCTCGATGCCCTCGGACGAGTCGGCGGCGCCCACCAGCGTCACGCCGCGCGTGTCGTCCACGACCTGGGCATAGATGTGCTTCGAGGAGCGGAACACGACCAGACGCGGCCGCTCGGGACTGCCCCCCACCTTGCGGCGCACCCGCAGGTGGCGCCGATACCGGCGGCTCGCCTGGGTTCGAACCTTATGGATCGCTCGCATGGTCTATTTCGCCGCCTGGGCGGTCTTGCCGGCCTTGCGCCGGACCTGCTCACCCACGTAGCGGACGCCCTTGCCCTTGTACGGCTCGGGCGGCCGGATGGCGCGGATCTCCGCGGCCACCTGCCCCACGAGCTCTTTATCGACGCCCTCGATCTTCAAGATCACGTTGTTGTCCACCGTGATCTTGATCCCCTGCGGCGCGTGGTAGGGGACCGGATGGGAGAACCCGACCACGAGTTGCACCCCGAACGGCTTCGGCTCCGCCTTGTAACCCACACCCTGAATCTCGAGCGCCTTCGCGAACCCGTTGGTCACGCCATCCACCATGTTGGCCACCAGGGTGCGGGTCAGGCCGTGGAGAGCCTTGTGGCGGCTCTCGTCGGAGGGTCGCCGCACCACGACGGTGTTGTCCTCGAGCGTGAGCGTGAGATCCGGATGCGCCAGACGGGTGATCTCGCCTTTCGGTCCCTTCACCGTGATCCGGCGCCCTTCGATCTGGACTGTGACGCCCTTGGGCAGTGGGACCGGTTTCCTGCCGATGCGCGACATGGTCCCCGCTCCTACCAGACTACCGCGAGCAGCTCGCCGCCCACGCGGGCGGTACGGGCTTCACGGTCGGTCATGAGCCCCTGCGGCGTCGACAGGATCGCCATGCCGAGGCCGTTCTTGACGCGCGGGATCTCGCGCGCTTTGACGTAGCGTCGCAGGCCCGGTGCCGACACGCGCTGCAGCTCGCGGATCACCGGCGAGTCATTGTGATACTTGAGGTACAGCCGCAGCAGCCCGTGACGTCCGTCGTCCAGCACTTTGAAGTCCTGGACGTAGTGGTTGTCGCGGAGCAACCGCGCGATTTCGACTTTCAGCTTCGACACCGGCATGTCCACCCGACGGTGGCCCGCCTGGCAGGCGTTGCGCACCCGGGTCAGCATGTCGGCGACGGGATCGATCACGCTCATCTCGCGTTCCGTCCTTTACCAGCTGGCTTTGCGCACGCCGGGAATTTCCCCGCGCAGCGCAAGCTCACGGAAACAAATGCGGCACAGCTTGAACTTGCGGAGCGTGCCCCGGCTGCGGCCGCACCGCTGGCAGCGGTAGTAGCCGCGTACCTTGAACTTCGGCTTCCGTTTGACCTTCTCCATCCAGGTCCGCTTCGCCATCGTCAGAATCTCCTAGCCGACCGCGACGGGGGCTTCGCCCCGGAAGGGCATCCCCAGCTCGCGCAACAGCGCCTGGGCGGTGTCGTCCCGCCCGGCGGTCGTCACGAGCGTGATATCCATGCCGTGGATCTTGTCGACCTTGTCGTAGTCGATCTCCGGGAAGATCATCTGCTCCTTGATCCCGACCGTGTAGTTGCCCCGGCCGTCGAAGCTGTCCGACGGCAGCCCGCGGAAGTCGCGCATGCGCGGCACCGCAATCGAGATGAACCGGTCGAGAAACTCGTACATCCGCGCGCCGCGGAGCGTCACGCTGCAGCCGACCGCCATCCCCGCGCGCAGGTTGAAGTTCGCGATCGCCTTCTTGGCCCGCGTCACCACGGGCTGCTGGCCGGTGATGGCGGCCAGCTCTGCCACGGCCGCTTCGAGCCCCTTGGGGTTCTTGGGCGCGTCCCCCATCCCGACGTTGAGCACGATCTTCACGAGCTTCGGGATCTCGTGCGGGTTCTTCAGGCCGAACTGCTGCGCCAGCCTGGGGCGCACCTTCTGCCCATAGTACTCGTGCAGTCGCGCCGGCGGCGCGGGCTCCGGCGGCGGCCCCTCGGGCTCCGCGGGGGCCGCTTTCTGACCCTCGGCCGGCTTCTTGCCCTTCTGTTTGTCCTTCTGCTTCCCCCGCGGCACGGCCGCGGGGCCGGGGGTGGCTGCCCCGTCCCCGGGGTGCTGCTTCGGTTCCTTGTCTTTTTCGTCGGCCATACTACTTCGCTTTCACGCGAGGAATCGGCTGGCCGGACTTGACCGCGATCCGCTCCGCCGTTCCATCCTTGTCGAGACGCCGCCGCACCCGCGTCGGCTCTCCCGACTTGGGGTCGAGCAGCATGACTTTCGACGCCGCGAGCGGGGCGGGCAGCTCGATGATGCCGCTCTCCTCGTTCGGCGTGGCGGCGCGCTTGTGCTTCTTCACGATGTTCACGCCTTCCACCACCACCCGGAACTCTTTGGGGTGCACGCGCAGCACTTTGCCTTCCTTCCCCCGATGCTCGCCCGAAATCACCCGCACCGTGTCGCCCTTGGCGATATGCAGCTTGTGGCGCTCGGGCTCCCGGGGCCCGGCGTCGCGGCGGCTCTTCTTGAAGACGAGCGGCTTCATGTCAGATCACCTCCGGCGCGAGCGATACGATCTTCATGAACCGTTTCTCGCGCAGCTCGCGCCCCACGGGTCCGAAGATACGGGTCGCGCGGGGCTCGCCCTGATCCGTGATGAGCACGGCGGCGTTCTCGTCGAACCGGATGTAGGAGCCGTCCCTGCGCTTGGTCTCCTTGGCCGTCCGCACGATCACCGCCTTCACCACCTCGCCCTTCTTGATCTGGCCGGTGGGAATCGCGTCCTTGATCGTGACCACGACGATGTCGCCCAGCCCGGCGTAACGCCGCTTGGACCCGCCGAGCACGCGAATGACGAGCGCGCGCCGCGCGCCCTTGTGGGCCGCGACCTGCTTGGTACGGACCACCTGCTTGCCGTAGAACCCGTGGGCGAAACGGCGCGTGAGCGAGACCGTGACGGTCTTCTGCATCTTGTCGCTCACCACCACGCCCGTGCGAACCTTGCGCCGGCCCCTCATGCCCGCTTCCTCTCCGCCAGAATGGTCTTGATGCGCGCGATCTCGCGGCGGATGGCGCGCAGCTGGAGCGGATTCCCGATCGCCTCGGTCGCCCGTCGGAACCCCAGGCGGAACCGCTCCTCCGTGAGCACCGCGAGCTGCTGCTCCAGCTCCTCGTTTTTCATCTCCCGCAGAGCCTCCGGCTTCTTGCGCGCCATCCTAGCGCTCCTCCCGCTTCACGAACTTCGACTTGATCGGCAGCTTGGCCGCCGCCAGATCGAGTGCCTTCCGCGCCAGGTCCTCGGCGATCCCTTCGAGCTCGAACATCACCCGCCCGGGCTTCACCACGGCCACCCATCCTTCGGGATTCCCCTTGCCCTTCCCCATCCGCGTCTCCGCCGGCTTCTTGGTGATCGGCTTGTCGGGGAAGAGCCGGATCCACACCTTACCGCCGCGCTTCATCTCGCGCGTCAGCGCCACGCGCGACGCCTCGATCTGCCGGTTGGTGATCCACCCGGGCTCGAGCGCCATGAGACCGTAATGGCCGAACGCGACGGTGTTGCCGCGCGTCGCCATCCCTTTGGTGCGGCCCTTGAACCGTTTGCGGAACTTGACGCGCTTCGGTGCCAGCATCCCGTCAGACCCCCGTCGAGTACGTCCGGCCCGATCGGCGCGCAGCGTGTGCAACGGCACGCGCCCTTCATGGTAACCCTCGGTTCGCGCGATTTCCGCGCCCCCCAGCCGCCCCGCCGTCTTGATCTTGATGCCCTGCGCCCCCATCCGCATCGCGCTCTGGACCGCGCGCTTCATGGCACGCCGGAACGAGATGCGCTGCGTCAGCTGGTGGGCCACGGAGTCCGCGACGAGCTGCGCGTCGAGCTCCGGCCGTTTGATCTCTTCGACGTTGATGCCCACTTCCTTGCCCGTGAGCTGGGCCAGCTCGTCGCGCAGTTTGTCCACCTCGGCACCGCGCTTGCCGATCACCACGCCCGGCCGCCCCGTGTGCACCGTCACCGTGACCTTGCCCGGCTTGCGCTCGATGTGCACGTCCGCGATGGCCGCGTGGCTGAGCCGGGTCTTCAGGTACTTGCGGATCAGCTCGTCTTCTTTCAGGAGCTCGGGGAAGTCGCGCCGGGCGTAGTATCGCGAGCGCCACGGCTTGATGATCCCGAGCCGGAACCCGTAGGGATGTACTTTCTGGCCCACTTACCTGCTCCGTTTCTTCTTGGACGTGCCCGCCTGCTTGGCCTTGGTGCCCTTGCCCGGCTTACGCCCCGCCCTGACGGGCGGGGTTTCTTTGTCCTCCGCCGGCGCCGCCGCCTTAGCGGTCGGGGCCTTGGGCGCGCGCGTCTCCGCCGCGGCCTCCACGTGGATCTCCACGTGGCTGGTGCGCTTCAAGATCGGTGTGGCCCGGCCCATCGCGGCCGGCGTGAACCGCTTCAGGGTCGGCCCTTCATTCACCACCGCATACTTGACGCGCAGCCGGTCCACGTCGAGCGCCGCGTTCTCGCGCTGCGCCCGCTGCTCGGCGTTCGCCACCGCCGACTTGAGCACCTTGTAGATCTGCTTCGCGGCGAGCTTCTTCGAGAACCGGAGAATGGCGTAGGCCTCCGGCACCGCCCGGCCACGGATCTGATCGATCACGAGGCGCATCTTGCGCGCCGACTGGCGCACGGTCCGCTGGATCGCTCGGGCTTCCATCGACTACGCCGGTGGCTGCTCGGCGGCGGCTTCGGCTTCCCGCTCCTGCGCCGAGCCCTTGGCCGAATGGCCGCGGAACAGTCGCGTCGCCGCGAACTCGCCGAGCTTGTGGCCCACCATGTTCTCGGTGATGTACACCGGGATGAACTTGTTCCCGTTGTGCACCGCCAGGGTGTGGCCCACGAAGTCGGGCGTGATCGTG
This sequence comes from Gemmatimonadota bacterium, assembly GCA_003220855.1. Taxonomy (GTDB): domain Bacteria; phylum Gemmatimonadota; class Gemmatimonadetes; order Gemmatimonadales; family GWC2-71-9; genus AG41. The sequence continues at coordinate 419 of QHTP01000075.1, read as the reverse complement.
GAGCGCCGCGACCAGGTCTTGAAGACTTTCTTCTCGTTCTTGTCGTTCAGGGCCTGGATCTTCACCATGAGCGACGGCTCCACGTACGGCCCCTTCTTGACCGAGCGTCCCATTATTGTGTCGCCTTCCCGCGCTTGCGTCCGCGCACGATGAGCTTGGTCGACGGCTTCTTCTTGTGTCGCGTCTTCTTCCCCTCGACCTTGCCCCAGGGGTTGGTGGGTGGCCGGCCGCCCGACGTCTTGCCTTCGCCACCGCCCAGCGGGTGGTCGACGGGGTTCATCGCCACGCCGCGCACGCGGGGCATGCGTCCCAGCCAGCGGCTCTTGCCCGCCTTACCTATCGACAACAGCTCATGCTCGGCGTTCGACACTTCGCCGATCGTGGCGAGGCACTCGCCGCGCACCATGCGCATCTCCGTG
>QHTP01000190.1 GCA_003220855.1 Gemmatimonadota bacterium | reverse complement strand
TGATGTAGCCGATGGTGAACGGCACGCCTAGAAACAATCCGGCGGAATAGATGCGCCGGAGATAGACGCCGATCAGCACGGTCGGGATGGTGATCGCCACCGCCGCCGCCACGCCCACCAGCCCGGCCCGCAGTCGGGAGTCGACCGCCGGCGTGGCGACGTCCGGGGCGACGGCAGCAGCCCGCGACGGCTGGAGCGCCAGCCACAGCATCGCCACGTAGTTCACCACCGGAACGAAGAACAGCAGGGACCACCACGGCGAGCGCCCGGCGTCCACGGCGCGGCGCAGCGTCATGCTCACGCCGATCCACAGGAACGGCAGGGTCCACACGACCAGCGCCGGAGCGACCCAGTCCGGCGCGCCGCGCAGCACCTGCTGGCGGAGGGTCCAGACGGGGTCCAGGTAGCCGAGGGGGGTCCACCAGCGGCCGACGAAGGCCCACACGACGCTCGCGTCCACCGTGTACTTGAGCAGCGTGAGGACGGCGCCGCTTTGCACGTACGCGCGCCGGTCGACCGGATCGTGGAAGGAGAACCACAGGCGCAGCCAGCGCCTCAAGACGCCTTCGCCTCCTCCAGCTCTTTCTTGCGCACCTCCGCGACCTTCTGCGCCGCATCGGGTGGGACTTCCTGGTACACGTGGAACTTCGAGCGATACGTCCCGCGGCCGTGCGTGATCGAGTGCAGCGTGGTGGCGTAGCGGTCCAGCTCGGCTTCGGGGACCAGCGCCTTGACCCTGACCAGGCGGCCGTCGGGCTCGGTGCCGAGAATGTGGCCCCGGCGTGACGACAGATCGCCCATCACCGCACCCTGGTAGTCGTCCGGCGTGGACACGTCGAGCTCCAGGATCGGCTCGAGCAGCACCGGCTTGCAGTTCGGGCTCACGTTCCGGAACGCCAGGATGCCGGCCATCTTGAACGACATTTCGTTCGAGTCGACGTCGTGGTAGGAGCCGTCGTACAGCTCCACCTTGAAGTCCACCACCGGATAGCCCGCCACCGGCCCACGCGCCGCCGCCTCCTGCACGCCGCGCTCCACCGCCGGGATGTATTGCCGCGGGATCAGGCCGCCGACGATCTCGTCCAGGAACTGAAAGCCGGATCCCCGGGGCAGCGGGGCGATCCGGATCCAGCAGTCGCCGTACTGGCCCCGGCCGCCGGTCTGCTTCTTGTGCTTCCCCTGGCCTTCTGCTCGGGCGCGGAACGTCTCGCGGTACGCGATCTTGGGGCGTCCGATCTGCGCGTGCACGCCGAACTTGCGCGCGAGCCGCCCCACGATGATCTCGAGGTGCCGCTCCCCCAACCCGCGGATCAGCGTTTGCCCCAGCTCGCCCGAGTACTCGTGCTGGAACGTCGGGTCCTCCTCGTGGAGCTTGTGTAGGCCGTTCGAGAGCTTCTCCTCCTCCCCCCGCTGCTTCACGTCGATCGCTTCGGTGATCACCGGCTCGGGGAACGGGATCTTGGGCAGCACGATCGCGTGCTCCTTGGTGGAGAGCGTGTCGTTCGTATGCGTGTCCCGCAGCTTGGCGACCGCGCCGATGTCGCCCGCGTGCAGCTCCGGAATCTCGATCCGTTCCTTCCCCTCCGTGACGCACAAGTGGTTCAGCTTCTCGACCGCCTCGCGGGGGGCGTTGTATACGTCCTGGCCGTTGCGGACGGTCCCCGAATACACCCGGAAGAACGTCACGTCCCCCACGTGCGGCTCTGAGATCGTCTTGAACACCTGTGCGACGAAGTGGCCCGCGTCCTCGGCCTTGAGCGTCAGACGCTCCGCGCTCCCCCACTGCTGCGCGTCCACCGGCGGCCGCTCGGACGGGGCGGGAAACAGCTCCACCAGCTTGGCGAGCAGCGCCCGCATGCCGTACGTGAGCTCGGCGGCGCCGCAGAACAGCGGGAACAGCTCGCCCTTCGCCATGCCGGCCTTCATCGCCGCGATCGCCTCGTCGCGCCCGATCTCCTCACCCCCGAGGTAGCGCTCCAGCAGCGTGTCGTCCGTCTCGGCGATACGCTCGATCAGCTCTTTGGAATACTGCTCGAACCGCGCCTGGTACTCGGGCGGCACGTCCGCTTCCTCGTACTCGCCGGCCTTCGTCCCCTTCTTGTACAAGTGGCATTTCTTGGAGAACAGATTGATGATCCCGTGGAAGGCCGGGCCTTCGCCCACGGGGATCTCCACTGGGATCACCTTCGGCGTGAGCCGCTCCTTGACCTGGGCATACACGCGCTCGAAGTCGGCATGCTCCTTGTCCATCAGGGACACGAAGAACAGCCGCGGGATGCCGCGCGCCTCGCAGTAGTCCCACACCTTCTCGGTGCCCACCTCCACGCCGCCGGTGGCGGAGAGCACCACCACCGCCCCGTCGGCGGCGTGGACGCCCGCCAGCGCCTCGCCGGTGAAGTCAAGGTACCCCGGCGTGTCGATGAGGTTGAGCTTGGTGTCGAGCCACTCCGCCACGGCGAGGGCGAGGTTGATCGAGTACTTGCGCTCGATTTCGTCGGCGGTGTAATCGGTGAGGGCGGTCCCGTCCTTCACGGACCCGTGACGCTTGCTGGTACCGGCCACGAACGCGAGGGCATCGACGAGGGAGGTCTTGCCGCTCGCGCCGTGGCCCACGACCGCGACGTTGCGGATCTCCGGTGTCTTGTACACGCGCATTGCGCAGGAAACTCCGGGCGGGGGACCCGGAGAATATGCGGCACGAAACCGGGGGTAGGCTAGGCTGCCGCGTCCGTGCGTCTAGGTGCGGATGGCCTGCCTACTGACCACTCGCTCCTGTTCCCTCCTCGGCAGCCACAACGCCGCCAGTCCACCCAGCAGCATCACACCTCCCGCCAGGAAAAACGTGCTTCGTTGGCCGAGCGCGTCGTACGCCCAACCGGCGGCGAGCGGGCCGACGCTGCGGCCCAGCGCAGCGAAGGCCTGGGCGGCCCCGAGGATGGTGCCTTGTTCCGTGGGGTCTGCGTACACGGACACCAGACCCGACGCCGCGGGAGCGAACAGGCTGTTCGTAAAGGCGAGCGGAACCGTCCAGGCGTACACCAGGAGACTGGTGTCGGCCCAGGGCAGCACGGCGATGCTCACTCCCATCCCGAACAACCCGATGATCAGCAAGGCCCGCGCGCCGGTGTGCCGCTCGATCCGACCGAACAGAAAGCCCTGCACCATGGCGGCGATCGCACCGATGAGGACGAAGAGCCAGCCCAGCTCCCTCGCTCCCCAGGCGAATGCCTTGGCCGTGTGGAGCGGCAAGGCAACCGTGTAGCCCGCGAACGAGAACGGCGCCAGGAGCCACACAAGCATCAGGGGCCGGAGCTCCTTCCGGGCTAGCGCTTGCGCCATGTGACCGAAATCGAACAGTGGCCGCGCGGTGCGGTGCTCGACGGCAAGCGACTCCCGCAAGATGGCGCTCGCCGAAAAGAAGTTGGCCACCGACAGGCCGGCGGCAATGAGCCCCGGCGCGAGATGACCCAGGTAGTGGTCGGCGAGCCCGCCGATCAGAGGGCCGACCACGAATCCGATCCCGAACGCGGCCCCGATGAGACCCATGCCGCGGGCCCGCTCCGCCGGCGATGTGATGTCGGCCATGTACGCCTGCGCCGCCGAGATGTTGCCGCTCGCCAACCCGGAGATCACGCGCGCGACGAACAAGACCGCGTACGACGGCGCGAACGCGAACAAGACGTAGCCCAGGGCGTTGATGACCATCGTGGTGAGCAGAATCGGTCTGCGGCCGATCCGATCCGACAGCCGGCCCAGCAGCGCCGTCGCCAGGAACTGCATGGCGGAGAAGACGAACACGAGCGCACCGTAGCCGATCCCATTCGCCCCGAACCGGAGGGCGTACACAGGCAGGATCGGGATCACGATCCCGAACCCGATCAGATCGATGAGGACCGTGAAAAAGATCACGGCGAAGCGCGAGCGGGCGGCGGGCATAGGGGCTAGAATCTACACGCCCCTCAACGGAAGCGTCCCATGGCAACCTGGCACCGCGTCGGCGACACGGCCGAGCTGCGCTCGCGCGTCCCCTGCGCTCTCAAGCTCGACCGCTGGTCGGTCGCGCTGTTTTTCCACGACGGCCAGTTCCGGGCGATCGGCAACACCTGCAACCACAAGGGCGGCCCGCTGTCCGAAGGCCGCCTGCACGGCGAGTTCGTGATGTGCCCCTGGCACGCCTGGGAGTACAGCGTGATCACGGGCAAGGGGCCCGCGGGTTACGACGAAGAGCAGGTCCCGGTGTTCGCGGTGGAGGAGCGGCCCGACGGCGTGTACGTGCAAACCCCGCCCGTGCTGCCGCGCAAGCTCGTCAAGCACAAGCCGTCACACCTGCTCGAGCCGCACGTAAAGCCCGCGGGCGCGCCGCCTCGGGTGCTGCTCATCTCCACCACCGCGATGGACGACGTCAACCCGCGCTTCTCCACGTCCGACGCCCTGCTGGAGCACGCGCTCGACAAGGCGAAGCGCCGGGGAGCGGACACCCAACACGTGAAGCTGCGCGATCTCAAGTTCCGGCACTGTGAGGGCAACTACTCCAAGGCCGCGCACGCCTGCACCTGGCCCTGCGCCATCACCGAGCGCGATCCGGAGGACCAGCTCACCGCCGTGTACGAGGGACTGGTGCATTGGGCGGATGTCGTGCTGATCGCCACGCCCATCCGCTGGGGCAACGCGTCGTCCCTGTACTACAAGATGATCGAGCGGCTGAACTGCGTGCAGAACCAGGTCACCATCCGCAACCAGGTGTTGATCAAGAACAAGATCGCGGCGTTCATCATCACCGGCGGCCAGGACAACATCCAGGCCGTGGCGGGCGCGATGTTCACCTTCTGGGCCGAGCTCGGCTTCGTGTTCCCGCCGTTCCCATTCATCGCGCACTCGCGCGGCTGGGACGCGGAAGACATGCAGAACAACGTGCGGCAAGTGAAAATGAGCGACACCCTCAAGGAAGCCGCCTACGAGCTGCTCGACCGCGCGGTCGACTTCTGGACCATCATCGACCGCCACAAGGCTGAAATGGACAAGCCGATGGAACGCGCCGGGCGCAAGGCGAGTACGCTGCCCGAGCCGGAGGAAACCGAGGAGATGACCGCATGAGCCGTCGTATGGACGTCGCCAAGGCCTACGAGAAGGCGTTGTTCGCCGGGAACCGGGTCGAAACGGGGAGCTACTTCACTGATGACATCGTCTATTGGGTGGCCGGCGCTCCCCGGATCGGCGGCGAATGGCACGGCCGCGAGGCGGTGCTCGATGCCCTCTGGAACCGCGAGCCCGGACTGGGCGCCGCCGACTGGGGATACGAGGACGTCTGGCGCGATTGGTACGAAGCGGAGGAGCGCGTGATCGTGGAGGTCCGCGAGCGCTCGTGGTTGAAGTCCGACCCGAAGGACGTGATGGACCAGCGGACGTGCTGCATCCTCAGGTTTCGGGGAGATCGGATCGGCGAGATTCGGGACTACACCGACAGCCGCATATACGAGGAATTTCTGAAGCACCACCACAGCGAATTGCCCAAGTTCAAGCAGCGCTAGCGGGTACCAGTGTGATCCGCGTCACGCTGTTAACGGTTCGCCCGCTGCCCGGGTCTTATCTCCGACCTTAACCGGGACCACCTGTATGCGACGTCAATTCGCCCTCTTCGCCGCCCTGGCGCTGGCCGCGAGCGCTCCTCGAGTACTCTCGGCTCAGGACTCGGCCGCGGTGAAGCAGGACCGCAAGGAAGTCCGCCACGACCGCCGCGAGCTGCGCGGCGACCGCAAGGACATCCGCCACGACACCAGGG
>QHTP01000189.1 GCA_003220855.1 Gemmatimonadota bacterium | reverse complement strand
TCATCGAGAACGCCGACGCGCTGCGGGCCATGCTGGAGCGCGCCGGCCACCGCTTCACCACCGAGACCGACACGGAGGCCCTGGCGCACCTGATCGAGGACGCCGCAGGGGAGACCCTCGAGGCACGCGTGATCGCCGCGCTGGCCCTGGTCGAGGGGACCTACGGGCTGGCGGTGATGTGGGCGGCGGAGCCGGGGAAGATCGTGGTGGCGCGGCAGGGGTCGCCGGTGCTGCTGGGGATCGGCGACGACGAGCTGTTCGTGGCGTCGGACGCGTCGGCGGTGCTGGAGCACACCCGCTCGGTCGTGTATCTGGACGACGGCGACATCGCGGTGCTCACGCCGGCCGGGTACGCGGTGCTGGATCGTGAGTCGCACGTACAGCTGCGCGCGGTGGACGACGTCGCCTGGGATGTGGCGCAGCTCGAGCTGGGCGGGCACGCCCACTTCATGCTCAAAGAGATTCTGGAGCAGCCGGAGACGATCCGCGCCACGCTGCGGGGGCGGCTCCTGCCCGAGCAGGGGAGCGCGCGCTTGGACGGGCTCAACCTGGCGCCCGAGGACGCGCGCGCCCTCCAGCGCATCGTGATCGTGGCGTGCGGCACCTCGTGGCACGCGGGGCTGGTGGGCCGCGACTTGATCGAAGAGCTGGCGGGGATCGCGGTGCAGGTGGAGTACGCGTCGGAGTACCGCTACCGGCGGCCGCTCGTGGCGCCGGGCACGCTGACGCTGGCGATCTCACAGTCGGGGGAGACCGCGGACACGCTGGAAGCGCTGCGGGCGGCACGGGCGGCGGGATCGCGGGTGGTGGGGATCGTCAACGTGGTGGGGAGTACCATCGCGCGCGAGTGCGGGGGCGGGATCTACCTGCACGCGGGCCCCGAGGTCGGCGTGGCGTCGACCAAGGCGTTCACGTCGCAGATCGCGGCGCTGGCGCTGTTGGGGTTGTATCTCGGGCGGGCGCGGGGGCTGACGGCGGAGCAGGGCCGGGAGCTGGTGTGCCGCCTGATCCAGCTGCCGCAGCTGGTGACGCGCACCCTGGCGCTCGAGCCGGAAGTGCGGGCGCTGGCGGCGCGCTTCGCCGACGCGCGGAATTTCCTGTACCTGGGGCGGGGCGTGAATTTCCCCGCCGCGCTCGAGGGTGCCCTGAAGCTCAAGGAGATCTCCTACATCCATGCCGAGGGCTACCCGGCGGCGGAGATGAAGCACGGCCCGATCGCGCTGATCGATGCCGCGATGCCGGTAGTGTTCGTGGCGCCGCAGGATCACGTCTACGCGAAGGTGCGCTCGAACATGCAGGAGGTGAAGGCGCGGGGCACATCGCCGTGCTGCGCGGCTGCGACGTGGACCGGCCGCGCAACCTCGCCAAAAGCGTCACCGTGGAGTGACCGCGATGGTGACGGACCAGATGACGCGACCCACCACGCGGAAGCTCCGCAGGTCCGCGGCGGCGCGCGACGAGCTCGACATGGCGGTCGCTCAGGAGCTGGGCGATCGGTACCGGGTGGAGCGGCGCGAGCGCTGCGGGCCGCTATCGTGCGTCTACCGCGCTCGGGACCTGGCCGCCGGACAGGTGGTCGCCCTGAAGGTGCTCCCGCACGTGTGGACGCAGGAGCGGGCCAGCGAGGGGTTTGAGGCCGCCATGGCCGCGTGGGCGACACTCGATCACGCCCACATCATCCCCGTCCGCGACTACGGCCGTACCTCGCAGCTGTTGTGGTACGCGATGCCGCACATCGAGGGGCGATCGCTGGACGACGTGCTGCGCAACGGCGGGCCGCTGGAGCCGCGAACCTGCCTGCGCCTCGTCGCGCAGCTCGCAACCGCCCTGCATTACGCGCATGGCCGCGGCATCACGCATGGGAACGTCAAGCCTGGGAACGTCATGGTGGTGTCCGACGGGTCGGCCTTGTTGGGTGATTTTGCCGTCGCCCGTGCGCTCGAAGCCGGCGCCCCGCGCGACCCCGCCGCGGCGCGCTCCCGGCTCGCGCACTACATGGCGCCCGAAGAGCGCCACACGCGCCAAATCGGGCCGGCCGGCGATCAGTACGGCCTGGCTGTGCTGGCGCTCGAGTGCTTGGAGGCGGCGGCATCGCCCGGCGCCACCCCGCCCCTGCCCCGCGGCGTGGCCGAGGCGCTCACTCGGGCCCTGAGCCCGGCTCCGCAAGATCGGTATTCCACGGTTCTCGACCTCGTCGCGGCGCTCGACGCGGCAGCGGCACCGACGCCAGCCCCAGAGTCGCAACCGGCGGCACCGCTCGCGCCGCTGCCGGTGGCCCCGCCGCGCCGCGCCCCGCCGCTGGTGTGGGATGATGGATATGACGCGGCGCCGCCGCGCAGGCACTGGGTGCGCTGGGTGGCCATCGCCGTCGCGCTCGTGCTGTTGGGTGTGGCCGCCGCCGTAGTCGCGCGTGGACGCGCCGGCCGCGCGGACGCGCCGACCGAGCAGCTCGTTCCCGCGGCGCCGGTCGTGGCGCCGCCTCCGCAGGACACCACGGCCCCGCTCGTCTCCCGGCCGGCACCGGCGCGGGGGACCTCTACATCGACGATCGCCTGATCGGGCACACACCCAAGGCGCTGCCGCTCGACGCGGGCTGGCACACCGTGCGCATCGCGCGCGACGGCTTCGCTGCGTTCGAGCAGCGCGTCCACGTGGCACCGGGTGAAGACGTGCGCCTCACCGGCATCGTCCTGCGCAAGCTCGGGCCCTGACGTTAGACGTTACAATCAGTTGCCGCTCCGGCTCCTGAGAGTGAACACCGCCACCTCCGGTGGGCAAAACAGCCGCGCCGGAATCAACACGGTGCCTATCCCGCGCGACACGTACAGCGGCGCCAGCGTGTCGCGGTACCAGCCTGCGACGAAGCGCCCGCTCCCCGCCGGCGTGTACGGGGCGTAGAACGGCAGCCGGATCTGGCCCCCGTGGGTGTGGCCGGCGAGGATGGCGGCGGGCGCGGGAAAGCGGTCGCGCGGCACGCCGTCCACGAACCCTGGTGCATGCACGATCCAGATCGCCGGATCGGCGGCATCGAGCCCGCGCACCGCGGCGGCGAGGTCGGGCTCCCCCGCCACCGGGTCGTCGATGCCTACCAGGGTGAGCTCCGCGCCGTGGATCGTCACGCGCGCGCTCGAGTTGTAGAGCAGCTCGACGCCAGCCTGACCGTACGTCCGCTCTCCCCGGCCGCGATCGATTCCCCCGTCATGCTCCCAGTTGCCCAACGTGGCGAACGTGGCCTGGGTGCCCCGCGCCGCGCGTGCCCAGTCGCCCAGCACGGGCAGGTCGCTCCGGCGGTTGCAGATATCGCCGATCAGCAGCACGACGTCGGGGTGCTCGCGCTCGAGCAGCGCGAGGGTGGCGCGCGCCGCGCGCGAAAATGCGCGGTGCAGATGCACGTCCGTGACACAGGCGAGGCGCAGGCCGGCGAGGCGGGGGTCGAGCCCCGGAATCGCGAGATCGTGCCGGGTGAGCTCGATCGCCGCCGGCTCGCGCACGAAACCGTCGCCCAGCGCGGCGGCGGCGAGAGCACCAGCCGCGGCCCCGAGAAAACGCCGGCGCGTGAGCGTGGGAGCCATGTCATAAAGGTAGAAGGGGACGGAACACCCCCGCCCGATGTGGCGGCGGCGCCACTACACCGGGACCTGGCGGGCTCGGGCACGTTTTTCGCTGCACTGCACCGCGCGCCGCTCTAATAAGGAGATCGACATATGCGACGACTCTTGCTGCTGCCGTTCCTGATGATGGCGTGCAAGGGCACCGATTCCGTCGCGCCCGTTGCGCGGTCGGTGCCGTTGCTGGGGCACGTCATCATCGTGGTGGAGGAGAACACCGATTATTCAGCGGTGATCGGCGACTCGTCCATGCCGTACCTGAACGGCCTGGCGCAGCAGTACGCGCTCGCCACCCAGTACTACGCCGTCACGCATCCGTCCATCGGCAACTACTTCATGATGACGGTGGGGAAGATCATCACCAACGACGACGGCTACTCCCAGGTGGTGAGCGACGACAACATCGTCCGCCGCCTGATCGCCGCCGGGAAGACCTGGAAGTCCTACGCGGAGGATCTCCCATCGGTCGGCTACACCGGGCCGAGCGTCGGCAACTACGCCCGCAAGCACAACGTCATCGCGCTGCTCTCCGACGTGGTGAACGACTCGACGCAGCGCAACAACCTGGTGCCGTTCACCCAGTTCGCCACCGACCTGGCGGGCGGCCATCTCCCCGGCTACGCATTCGTCGCGCCCAACCTGTGCAACGACGCGCACGACTGCCCGCTCGCCACGGCGGACCAGTGGCTCCAGACCAACATCGATCCGCTCGTGAAGAGCGCGACGTTCCAGCGCGACGGCCTACTCGTGATCGTGTTCGACGAAGCGGGCAGCGACAATATGAATGGCGGCGGGCGCGTCGCCTGCGTGATCGTGAGCCCCAAGGCCAAGCGTGGCTACCAGGGGGTCGGCGTGTACGAGCACCAAAGCCTGCTGCGGCTCAGCGGCGAGGCGCTCGGTCTCACGGCGCTGCCCAACGCCGCGGCGACCGCGCCCGAGATGGGGGAGTTCTTCTCGACTACTGGAACGCCCTGATCCACCCGGGTCCCGCGTCGGTCTTGGCGACCCGCAGGGCGCTGGTGGCGCGGCCCAGCAGGTGCTTCGGCTCGATCGGCGTGTAGCGCGCGTTGGTGACCGCGTCGTAGCCGGCGCGCAGCCCGCCACGCGCCCGGTCGTGCCCGGCGGCCTGTACCGCCTGGGCCACCCGCTCGGCCAACAGCACCGCGCCGGCGCGGTCGGTGCCGGGCGCGACCACGGCACACTCGCCCGGACCCACGCGCCCGATCGCATCCGAGCGCCGCCCCAGGGCGCGCAGCACACGCGCCAGCAGTTCGCCGGCGCCATGCGGGGCGGCGAGCGCGACGCAGGCGAGCGACGCGGCGTGGTGGAACGCCTGCAGCGTCAGCTCCTGCGCGCGCAGCGCCAGTCCCCGCACCGTGTACAGGCCGGTCGCGTCGGCCAGGCCGTCTCCCGCGCGCGCCCGCGCGGCCTCGAGCTTCCAGTGGAGATAGCGGTCCAGCTTGCCGCCCAGCTCTTCGGCGTGGAACGGGTGCGCCACATACTCCCAGATGCCCGCACGCAGCGCCGCGTGATGCTCGGCGCTGGTGGGCTTGTGGGCCGTGAGTAGCAGGATCGGCACCCCGCTCCCAAGCCGCGGGTCGTCGCGCAGCGCCCGGCTCGTGTCCAGCGGGTCGATGTCGGGCAGCGAATCGTCCAGTACGATCAGGTCGGGTTCGGCCCCCGACGGGTGATTCAAGCCCTGCTCGAGCGCCTGCACCCCGGTGTAGGCCCGGCGCAGCACGTAACCGCGCCGTGCGGCCACCTGCTCCAGCTCGAGCGCCGCCTCGCCGTGACGGCTCACGACGAGAATGTGCGGTTGCTGCATCCGGGCCTCGGGCATCGGGAGAACATAATGTCGCGCACGCGACACGCGAGTGAGCGCAGTCACTCGGCTCGTTAGCTACTCGTCAGCGAGTGTGGCGACGATGCAACAGTCGGGATTCGGGACTCGGGATTCGGGACTCGTGGAACGTGCAACGTGTCAGGACGCTGAAGCGCGCGCCCGGTCCGGCGCGAACCCGTGCGCCACGCGCTGCAGGGCCTCGGTGGCGTCGAGCGCGTCGCGCATCTCGCCCAGCGTCAGCCCGAGGTAGGCGCGGGCGTGCAGCTGCAGCGTCTTGGTCTGGGCGTAGCCCAGCCGTTGCGCCACGTCGTCCACGGTGAATCCCGGATCTTGTAACAGCCGGTGCGCGTGCAGCACGCGGGCGGCGGCGAGGAAGTGGCGCGGCGACCGCAGCCCGAGCCGCAGGAACCAGCGCTCGAACGTGCGCCGGTCGACGCGGGCGCGCGCGGCGACGTCCTGCACCGTTTGCAGCTCGGCGGGCGAGCGCAGCACTTCCTCCAGCACCCACCGCAGCTCGCTCGGCAGCGGGGCGAGCATCCAGGCGAGCTGCTCGCGCAGCCGGTGCGACGTGGACCGCGCTTCCTCGGCGGCCAGCACCTCGCGCAGCCGGGCGGGGTGGTCGTCGTAGCGCGCGAACACCACGCGGTCGATGCCGCTCTGGCCTAGGCCGAGCAGCACCGCGGCGACGGCGGGCGAGAGCGTCGTGTACAGGGCGAGCGGCAGCGACGGGAACAGCCGGCGTAGCCGCGAGATCTCGGTCGCGCTGGCCGTGCCGGCGAGCAGCGGGTCGACCACGGCCAGCTCGACCGGCCGGGTGCGGATGGTCGCCAGGGCATCGTCCCAGCAGCGGGCATGCGCCAGGGCGAACCGCAGGCCCGCCGCACGGCGCAGCTTATGGAGCTGGACCTCGGGGACGGCCGCTAAAACGAGCATGGCTGTCGCAAAAACGCCCCCCACTGCCGCGAAAACGCCCTAAACACGACCTCCGCACGGGGGCAGCTTAGCATCGCGGCAGTCGTACGCCCTTTACCCAAAATCTTGCGGAGGTGTTATGTCGCGCTCGATTCGCATGCTCGTCGCTCTGGTCGTGCTCTCGTTTGCTTTCGGCGTTTCCGCGTGTGCCGATGCCACCGGTCCGACACACGGTTGTGACGTGAGCAGCGCCAACGTTTGTCACTAAAGCATCATCGAGCGAGGCGGTCCGGGAGGCTTCACGACTCCAGCCGGGCGAGTGAGGCCGACACTTCCCGGACCGCGTCGCTCTCCAATTCCAATGTCTCGAGGACTTCAGTTCCCGTGCGGAGTGCGCGTTGGCACTCACGCAATCCGTTCTTGATGCGCTCGACGCGGAACACGAACTCGTGCAGGCCAGCGGACTCTGCGGTCTCCAACGCCTTCCCCAGCAGTTCCTCTGCGCGATCGAACTGCCCGAACCGGGCACGCCCGATCCCAGCCTTGAGCAGGAAGTCCACTACGATGTTCGGTGGCATGCCCGCACGTCGTGTCTCACAACGATCCCGCCACCTCTCGAATCCTACTCGATCGCGGCTGTAGGAAGCGCAATTCATCAACTCGATCAACGCATTGGTGGCGTAGTCCTGTGGTCCGCCCCGCCGCACAGCTTCAGTGAGCGCTCGCTCGGCGCCCTCCGTGTCGCCGACCATCAGGAGCAAGCCACCTAAATCGGCGAGTGCTCGCCCTTGCCCTGTCTCGTCCTCGTAGGATTCAAAAGCGACCCACGCGTGCGAGATGGCTTCGGCGGGTCGACCACCCGTGTGCAGTACAGCCGCGATAACATGGTGGGCGCGCGCCAGTGCGGGTCCATCACCGACAGCCTGTGCATCCGTCAGTATCTCACACAGCGACCGTTCAGCCTCGGCCAAGTTTCCGCGACCTCGTGTCGCCTCGGCCCTCCCGATCCGACTGAGCAGCTGCGAGTGCGAGTCTCCGGTCGCCTCGGCCAGCGCACTCGCCTGCTCGTACGCGCGCTCAGCTTCGTCGAACCGGTTGACCTTCCGCAGCACACGGGCGACGCGCAGCCGCGCCGCGACCTGATCCTCGGCGCGGAACGCGCCGCTCCCCACCACCTCGAGCGTCTGCAGCACGTCCAGCGCCTCCTCCAGACACATCTCGTCCTCGAGGTAGTGCGCGTAGGCGAACAGGGCGGGGAACAACAGCGCGATATCGTG
>QHTP01000188.1 GCA_003220855.1 Gemmatimonadota bacterium | reverse complement strand
TGCTGAACAGGTCGCCGGTGGGCGGATCATAGGAAAGACCGGCCGGAGGCAGTCCTTCGGGCTTCCCCGGGCTGGCGCTCGGGGTCAGTACTGCGGGGCTCTCGGAAGGGGCAACTGACCCCGGGTGCGAGCCCGGGGTGCCCGGGGTGCCCGGGGTGCCCGGGGGCCCCGGGGTGGGCAGGATCACCCAGTCCCCCCCCAGCAGCCGCTGCTGTTCCAGAAATTCGCGCGCCAGTGCCCGCCCGTCGCTCACGTCAGCGCTTGCTCCACCGCGTCGAGGATTCGTTCCGCCACGTCGCGCTTGTCCAGGAGCGGCAGCTCGATCGGCGTGCCGCTCTTCCCGATGATGGTGACGCGATTCGTGGTGACTTCAAACCCCGCGCCGGGCTCGAGCGCGTTGTTCAGGATGATGTAGTCGAGATGCTTCTCGCGCAACTTCGCCTCGGCCCGTGTCACGCCGTTCTCCCCTGCCGCTCCCGCCGCCTCCAGGGAGAACCCGACCACTACGCACCCGTGGGGGGGCTTGAGCGAGGCGAGGATGTCGGGCGTCGCCTCGAGCTCGAGCGTGAGCGTGCCGTTGGCGCGCGGGCGCTTCCCGGCCGCGGGCTGGGCGGGGCGATAGTCGGCAGGGGCCGCCGCCATGACCAACAAGTCCGCGTGCTTCAGGAGGGCGTCCACGGCACGCTGCATCTCCGCCGTGGTCTCGACCCGATGCGCGGTCACGCCGAACGGGAGCGACAAGTCGGAGGGTCCCGACACGAGGACCACGTCGGCCCCGCGCGTGTGGGCGGCTGCGGCGATGGCGTATCCCATGCGCCCGCTCGACGGGTTGGTGACGACGCGCACCGGATCGAGGTGCTCCCGCGTCGGGCCGGCGGTGACGACGACCTTCTTCCCCAGCCACGGCGCGCGCTGCTCGAGCAGGCGCGCCGCGGCGGCGAGCACCGCCTCGGGCTCGCTCATCCGGCCGGGCCGCTCGCTCGGACCCTCCGCGAGCGGCCCGGTATCCGGTCCGATGAAGTGCCACCCGCGACCGGCCAGTGTCTTCACGTTGGCGCGCGTCGCCGCATGGGCGTACATGGCGTCGTTCATGGCCGGCGCGGCGAGCACGGGACCGGTGCGCGCCAGGAGCAGGGCCGTGAGCACATCGTCGGCGAGCCCCAGCGCGGCACGTGCCAGCAGGTGCGCCGTGGCGGGAGCGACGATCGCCAGATCCGGCTGGCGCGCGAGCGCGATGTGCGCGAGCGCTCGGTCGGGCTGCCACAGGGAGGTCAGGACCGGACGCCCGGTGAGCGCTTCGAACGTGACGGGCCGCACGAACTCGGCCGCGGACGCGGTCAGCACCACGTCCACGGCCGCCCCGCCCTCGGCGAGCCGCCGGGCGAGCGTGCAGCTCTTGTAGCACGCGATTCCGCCCGACACGCCGAGAAGGACGTGCCGGCCGGCGAACGACATCAGCCTTCCTGGCGCCGCCGCCGGACGAGCTTGTAGGTAAGGCGGCCGCGCACCAGCTCGTCGAACGCGCGGGTGGTGAGCTTCTCCTCGAAATCCACCGAGCGATCGCGCGGGAACTCGTTCACGAAACGGGCGAACTTGGCGGCCACGAGGACGCCCAGGTATTTGTTCTGTGTCTGCGCGGCCACTTCGGCCGGGGTTACGATCCGCATCACCTGCTCCTTCCGGTAGACTGACTCAGTTGGGCTGCCTCGGTCCTGAGCTGTCGCACAAAGCCCGACAGCAGGCTCGCCATGTCGCGCGGCGGGTGCGGTGCGACACCGCGCCCCTGCACCAGGTCGATCACCTCTCGCACCGCCGTGTCCAGGTCGTCGTTGACGAGCACCTGGTCGTACACGTCTCCGATGTCGCGCCGCGCCGTTTCCACCTCGCGGATCGCTATGTCGATCCGCTGTGACAACTCCGCTTCCGTCTCGGTCCGCCGCTTGCGGAGCCGCTCGATCAGGACCCGGGGTGACGGCGGGATCACGAAGCTGACCACGGATGCCGGTTGCGGGTACGCCTGCCGCACCTGCCGCGCTCCCTGGACTTCCACGTCCAGCACCACGTGCCTGCCGCTCGCCAGTACGCCCTCGACCTCGCTCCGCAGCGTGCCGTACAGCTCGCCCGCGTACGGCGCCCACTCGAGGAACTCGCCCGCGTCCCGACGCCGCAGGAACTCGTCCTGCGTCAGGAAGTGATACGCCTCGCGGTCCCGCTCGCCGGGTCGCGCCTTGCGGGTCGTCGCGGACACCGAGTACCCGAAGATACCAGGGTGCCGGGTGACGAGCTCCCGCGCGATGGTCGTCTTCCCGCCGCCGGACGGGGCGGCGAGGACGACGACGCGCGCGGGCGGCGTCACTCCAGGTTCTCGAGCTGCTCCCGGAACTTCTCGAGCTCGCCTTTCATGGCGATGACCACGTGGGCGATCACCGCGTCGTTCGCCTTGGACCCGATCGTGTTCACTTCGCGCAACAGCTCTTGCGCCAGGAATCCCAGCTGCTTCCCCACCGCCCCGTCGCCGGCCAGCGCCTCGCGGCACGCCCCGAGGTGGGTGCGCAGCCGCACCAGCTCCTCGGTGATGTCGACCCGGTCGGCGAGCAGGGCGACCTCGACCGCGAGGCGCTGCTCGTCCACCGGCACCCCCGCCGCCAGCTCCGTCACGGCCTTCTTGAGGCGGGCGAGCTCGGCGCCGAGACGCTCGGGCGCGCGGCGCTCGACGGCGAGGGCGCCCTCGGCGAGCGCGTCCAGCCGACCCACGAGCTCGGTCGCCAGGGCCGCGCCCTCGCGCGCCCGCATGGCGACCAGCTGCTGTGCCGCACGCTCGACGATCGGCTCCACCTCGTTCCATTCCGCCGCCGCGCCGTCCCGCTCCAGCGCCAGGACGTCGGGATGCCGCGCCACGAAGGCCAGATCCACCTCGCCCTTGAGCTTGAGCTGCTGCTTGAGCTGCTTTGCCGCCGCCAGCACCTGACGCGCGCGGGCCAGATCGACCGTGACCGCGGACTCCGTCGCCGGCGCCTCGATCCAGCGCGCCGCCACCGTCACGTGGCCGCGATCGAGCAGCCGGCGCAAGCGCTCGCGCAGCTGGTTCTCCGTGCCCGCGAGCTCGAACGGCAGCTTCAGCTGCGGGTTGAAATAGCGGTGGTTCACCGAGCGGATCTCGATCGAGAGCCGCCCGCCGAGGACGCTGCCTTCGGCCGAGCCGAAACCCGTCATGCTCCGCGGCACAGACTCTAAAGCTAGCCGATCAGTTCGTGAACAGCCATCGCACCCCGTAAAACTGATAGTGACGCGGGTAGTCGAGCCCGGGCACGTAGCTGCCGCTCGCTAGGGTCGCGTTGCGCTCGATCCAGAAGATCGTCACGCCCGCGATGCGGATCTCGACGTTCAGCTCCCCGAACGTCTTGCCGGGAAGCGCCAGCGGCGCGCCGCTCGAGTCGAGCCCCGCCGTTCCCCGGCTCCACGACTCCGCCACGGCCTCCACGCGCAGTGCGAAGATCCCGCTCCGGTACACGCGCCAGAACCTCGAATAGAAGGTGAGCGACACGCGCGCGTGGTACGGCGGCTCGAAGTCGGTCCCGCCCCGGACGAGCGGATCGAAGTACCACCCGGCGAGCTCGAGTCCGGGCAGGAGGCGCACGACGCCGTGGGTCGTGAAATAGCGGGTGCGCGGGCCCGGCCCGAGCCCGGCCACGGACCCCAAGCCCACGGGAGCGCCGATCGGCGCGAATGCATCGCGTCGCACCTGGCCGACCTCGACGCTGATCCAGTCGCGATCCCAGCGCAGCGCGCCGCCGATATCGACGGTGCGCTGCAGCGTGTCCGCGGTATCGACGGGGGCCTGGAGGTCGCGCGCCCACGCGAAATCTGCGTGCACGGAGAATCCGGCGGGGAGCGTGAGGCCCGCCGCGAGGCGGGCGCGGTCGCCGGTCCGCCCCAGGCTGTAGCGGGCGCGGCGGACGTCGCCCCACAGCGTGAGCTGCGGGAGCGGACTCCAGCCGGCGCTCCCCTCGAGCTGCCACGGCCGGGCTTCGTCCAGCGTCCGCACAGCGAGGCCCACGTGCGCGCGCGGCCAGTCGCTCGACAGCTCGAGGCTTCCCTGGGAGAGTTGGCGGTCGCGCACCGCGGTGTCGCGACTGGTGCTCGCCGTCGCGAAGCTCGCCTGCGCCAAGAGTCCCAGCCCATCGTCGCGCGACGCGGCGAACAGGCGCACGATCCCGTCGCGCCGCTGGCTCTGCCAGTCGGCGGTGGTGGTGCCACCGCTGCGATGCCAGGTCGAGCTCAGGACCTGGTACTGAGCGCCCAGGTGGGGGTTGGGCAGGTACTCGGCCTTGAGCCACAGGTCGACGGAGTTGAACGGCGTGTTCGACGTGCCGGAGACGCCGCCGTTGTTGTTGTAATCGGCGACGAGGGACAGACCAAGCCCCGAGCGCCAGCGGCGCAGGTACGCGCCTCGGTAATTCGCGGTGCTGACTTCGCCGCTCGCGACGCCCACCTGGGACGCGGTCGCCGTGGAGCGCTGGCGCAGCGTGACGAGGTACACACGCAGCGAGGCCGGGAGCACGACGACGTCCACGCGCTCGAGCGGTTCTAGGGAAATGCGGGCGGGGTCGAGATACAGCGAATCACGCCCCAGCGGGATATACGGGACGCCATCCCAATAGAGCTCGAGCCCCGCGGGCCCGCGCCCCCCGTACTGCACTGGCTCCGCCGCGCCGTAGATCCCGCCCCGCGCCACGTACACGCCGGGAATGTGGGCCAGCAGATCGGACAGCGTCTGGATGTTCGAGAGGGCGAACGAGTCGGCGGTGAAGCTGTAGCGCGTGCCGCGGGGGGCGGGGCCGGGAGGGATCTGCGCCGGGAACACCGCGAGGTAGTGGGCGAGCGTGTCGGCCGCGGCGCTGTCGCGGCGGGCGGTGGAATCGCGGACGGTGGAGTCGCGCCGCGCCGTGGTGTCGACTTGCGCCGCCGCTGCGGCCGCGAGCGAGAGCAGAACGGCCGCGCAGCCCAGCCCGCGGGTCACGCCCCCGCGCGCTTGAGGATGAATTCGGTGAAGAGCCGCACGCCGACCGCGGTGGGGCCCTT
>QHTP01000187.1 GCA_003220855.1 Gemmatimonadota bacterium | reverse complement strand
GATTCTGGTCGGTATCATTGATTCCCATGGGTATCGTGCGTCAGCGCCGCAAGGCGGAAACACGCGCCCTGCTGCTGCAGGCCGGTCTCAGCGTGTTCGCCGAGCGGGGCATCGAACTGGCCACGCTGGACGAAGTCGCCCAGTCGGCGGGCTTCACCAAAGGGGCCATCTACCGCCAGTTTCCCTCGAAAGGCGGGTTTCTGCTCGCCTTGTTCGAGCAGTACGCCGCGGTCGCGCGCGCCGGCACTGGGGCGCGTCGGGCGGCGTGGTTCATTCCCCTCACCATCCAGTTTGCGGCGCAGGCGATGCGGGACCCACTGCTGCGCCGGCGATTTGCGGTAGTGTTGGCCGAGGCTCCTGACGGCGGCTCGCCCGACGGGCAGCTCCTCAAGGCGCTCGGCCGTGTCATGCCCGCGGCGCACGCATCCGTCCCATGACGGTCATTCTGGCCGCGGCGGCCATCCTGGCGGTCGGGTACGTTCTGGTGTCCGCCGCGCTGCGTCGCATCCGGGCGGCGCCGCTGCGGCTGCCGAGCGAGCCGATCCCCGACACGTGGCGCGGCATCGTCGACCGCAACGTTCCGCTCGCCGGCGGGCTGACCCTGGAAGAGCAGGAGCGGCTGCTGCGACTGGTGCAGTTGTTTCTCTCCGAGAAGCACTTTGAAGGCTGCGGCGGTCTCACCGTGAGCGACGAGATGAAGGTCACGATCGCCGCGGGAGCGTGCCTCTTGCTCCTCCATCTCGAGGGTCCCTGCTATCCCACGCTGCGAACGGTTCTCGTGTACCCCCACGCCTTCGTGCCGAAGTTCGCCCGCCCCCCCACGGCGGGCGGCATCGTGCAGCCTCCGGCTGCGCTCCTGGGCGAGTCGTGGGGCGATGGCGTGGTCGTGATCTCGTGGGACGACACGCTCAAGGGCGCGCGCGATCCGGCAGATGGAGTGAACGTCGTGTTGCACGAGTTCGCGCACCAGCTCGATGACGAGGACGGCCGCGCCGACGGCGCGCCGCTGATCTCGAGCGGGGCGCTCCGTACCTGGGGCCGCGTGCTGTCGGACGAGTACGCGCGGTTGCGGGAGGACGCCGCGGCGGACCGCGCGTCCGTGCTCGACTCCTATGGAGCGAAGAACAAGGCGGAGTTCTTCGCGGTGGCGACCGAGACGTTCTTCGAGAAGCCGGTGCAGCTCGAGCGGGATCATCCCGCGCTGTATGCACAGCTCAAACAGTTCTACGGGCAGGACCCCGCGCGGCGGACGCCGCCGCCCGCGTCGTGACACGCTCGCCGGGTCGCCTGATCGACGTGAGCCATACGATCGTGCATGCCATGGTCACCTATCCAGGGTTGCCGGCGCCCGTGATCGGCGACTGGCTGTCGCGCGCCGCGTCCCAGACCCGCTATGCTCCCGGCACGACATTCCAGATCGGGACGATCGAGCTCGTCGCCAACACCGGCACCTACATCGACGCGCCGTTCCATCGCTACGAGCATGGGAAGGACGTCGCGGATTTCCCGCTCGACGCGGTCGCCGACCTGGAGGGGGTCGTTGTCCGGGCCACGGATCGCGACAGTCGCGCGCTCGATATGGGCGTGTTCCGGGGGCGGGACGTGAAAGGCAAGGCCGTGCTCGTGCACACGGGCTGGGACGTGCACTGGCGCACGGAGCGGTACGGCACGGGCCATCCGTTCCTGACCCGCGCCGCGGCGGAGCACCTCGTCGCCGCCGGCGCCGCGCTCGTCGGAATCGACTCGCTCAACATCGACGACGCGAGCGACGGCGCCCGGCCCGCTCACACCCTGCTGCTCGGCGCCGGCATCCCGATCGTGGAGCACCTGTGCGGCTTGCGGGCGCTGCCCGACGACGGCTTCCGCTTCTTCGCCGTCCCGGTCAAAGTGCGGGGGATGGGGAGTTTTCCGGTCCGGGCGTTTGCGTTGGTCGGCGCCTAGTCCGCCGGCACCGCGTCCCTCGTCCCGAGCTTCCGCTCGATCTCCCGCGTGATGTGCATCGAGCAGAACTTCGGCCCACACATCGCGCAGAACTCGGCGCTCTTGAAGTACTCGGCGGGCAGCGATTCGTCGTGCAGCGCGCGCGCCCGCTCGGGATCGAGCGACAGCCGGAATTGCTCGTTCCAGTCGAACGCGTACCGCGCGCGCGAGAGCGCGTCGTCGCGGTCGCGGGCGCCCGGCCGGCCGCGTGCGATGTCGGCGGCGTGCGCGGCGATCTTGTAGGCGATCACGCCCTCCCGCACTTCCTCGGCATCGGGGAGGCCGAGGTGCTCCTTGCGTGTCACATAGCACAGCATGTCCGCCCCGTACCACCCGATCATCGCCGCGCCGATCGCCGACGTGATGTGATCGTAGCCGGGCGCGACGTCGGTCACGAGCGGTCCCAGGGTGTAGAACGGCGCCTCGTGGCAGATGACCTTCTCCTTCCGGACGTTCTCCTCGATCAGGTGCATCGGGATATGACCCGGGCCCTCGATCATCACCTGGACGTCCTGTGCCCACGCGCGCGTCGTGAGCTCTCCCAGCGTCTCGAGCTCCGCGAACTGCGCCCGATCGTTCGCGTCGGCCACGGAGCCCGGTCGCAGCGCGTCACCTAAAGACAGCGTCACGTCGTACTTGCGGGCGATCTCGAGAATGCGGTCGAAGTGCGTGTAGAACGGGTTCTGCCGGTTGTGGTGCATCATCCAGTAGGCGTGCAGCGAGCCGCCGCGCGACACGATCCCCGTCACCCGCCCGAGCGCGAGCCCGACGTATTCCCGCAGGATGCCGCAGTGCACCGTGACGTAGTCCACTCCCTGTTGCGCCTGGTGCTCCACCATGTCGAGCAGGTCGTCGGCCGTGAGGTCCTCGACCTGCTTCACCTCGGTGACCGCCTGGTAGATCGGCACGGTCCCGATCGGGACCGGCGAGGCGTCGAGGATCGCCCGCCGGATGGCGTCGATGTCGCCCCCGGTCGAGAGGTCCATGACCGTGTCGGCCCCGTAGTGCACGGCGTGGTGCAGCTTCTCGAGCTCCTGCTCGATGTTCGACTCGACCGCCGAGTTCCCGATGTTCGCGTTGATCTTCACGCGCGCCACCTTTCCGATCGCCATCGGATCGAGCCGTTTGGCGAGGTGGTTCCCGTTAGCGGGAATGATCAGTCGTCCACGGGCTACCTCGTCGCGCACAACGTCGGCGGGAAGGTGTTCGCGCTGGGCGACGCGTTCCATCTCGGGAGTGAGCGTGCCTTGGCGGGCGAGGTGCATCTGAGTGCAGCAGGTCATGCGGAGCTCCCTTCGCCGGTGCGAACCGGATCAGGTTCAAAGGGTGTGATCTCAGCCCACGGCACGTCCGCGGGCACCCCTGTCGTCCGACAATCTAACCAATCGGCCGGCGCGCTTACGCCTCCCGCGGCGTGGGCGGGCCGTAGCGCTCGCCCGGCTCGTGCAGCTTCTCCCACTCCGAGCGCAGGGCAAACGGGTCCACTCCGCTGGGGCGATCGAGCGTGAGAATACCGTCCAAGTGGTCGATCTCGTGCTGCAGCAACTCCGCCATCGGACCTTCCACCGGAAGCGTGTGCTGCTTGCCCTTCAAGTCGGTGTAGCTCACGGTGATCTGGTAGGCGCGGCTGACCCGCACGTAGAGATTGGGGAACGAGAAACAGTCGTCCCACACCAGGAAGTCGTCCGGCCCGACGTCCGTGATCTCCGGGTTGATCATCGTCCAGCGCTGCTTGTCGACGGCCACGAACACGATGCGCACGGGTGCGCCGATCTGGGGCGCGGCCAGGGCCCGGCCCATTTTGTGCTTCTCCTTGGCCACGCGCAGCGTGTCGCGCAGGTCATCCGCGACCAACCGGGTCGCGGCGGACTTGGCGTTCTGGACCCGCTCGCAGCGGACTCGCAGGATCGGATCGCCCAACAGGCGAATGCGGCGTACTGCCATGGGCCGCCAATTTGGCGATTTGGCGCCGCTGTGCAACTCGCGCTCACGGCGCGCGCTGGGTCCTGCAGGATCGCGGTCACGCTTGGTTGACAATCCCGAGTAAGTCCTGTAGGATTCGTTTGCTCGCGCCCGGCATTGCAGTCCAACTCGCGGCGCCTAAAGGACTTCCGGACTCCCGATGAGCGGCGGCATCGCAGCGCAGGTCCTCCAGCCCTACAAGTACGGCTTCGTGACGGATATCGAGTCGGAGACCGTTCCCCCCGGTCTGTCCGAGGACGTGATCCGGCTGATCTCCGAGAAGAAGGGCGAGCCGGCCTGGATGCTCGAGTGGCGGCTCAAGGCATACCGCAACTGGCTGAAGATGCCCGAGCCGCACTGGGCCAACGTGCAGTACGGTCCCGTCGACTATCAGGCCATCAGCTATTACGCCGCCCCCAAGCAGCGGCCCAGGCTGGACAGCCTGGAGCAGGTCGATCCCAAGCTGATCGAGACCTTCGAGAAGCTCGGGATCCCGATCGAGGAGCGGAAGCGGCTGGCGGGCGTGGCGGTGGACGCGGTGTTCGATTCCGTCTCCGTGGCGACCACGTTCCGCGAGGAGCTGAAGAAGCACGGGGTGATCTTCTGCGCGATCTCGGAAGCGATCCGGGAGTATCCCGACCTGGTGCGGCAATATCTGGGCTCGAGAGTCGACCGGCCAGTTCGAGCGCACGCTGATCGTCGCGGACGACGGGAGCCACGTGAGCTACCTCGAGGGCTGCTCCGCACCGGTGCGTGACGAGAACCAGCTGCACGCGGCGGTGGTGGAGCTGGTGGCGCTCGACCATGCGACGATCAAGTACTCCACGATTCAGAACTGGTATCCCGGCGACGAAGAGGGACGGGGCGGGATTTACAACTTCGTGACCAAGCGCGGTGCGTGTCGCGGCCGGGGCGCCAAGATCTCGTGGACCCAGGTGGAGACCGGCTCCGCGATCACCTGGAAGTATCCCGGGTGCATCCTGCAGGGCGACGACTCGATCGGCGAGTTCTACTCGGTGGCCGTGACCAACCACCGGCAGCAGGCGGACACGGGCACCAAGATGATCCACATGGGCAAGAACACCCGCTCGACCATCGTGTCGAAGGGGATCTCGGCGGGCCGCGGCCAGAACACCTACCGCGGGCTCGTGAAGATCCTGAAGGGCGCCGACCAGGCCCGCAACTATTCGCAGTGCGACTCGATGCTGATCGGGGACCGGTGTGGAGCACACACGTTTCCCTACATCGACGTGCGCAACAGCACCGCCATCATGGAGCACGAGGCCTCGACGTCCAAAATCGGCGAGGACCAGATCTTCTACGCCAAGCAACGGGGTCTCTCCGCCGAGGACGCCGTCTCGATGATCGTGAATGGCTTTTGCAAGGAAGTGTTCAAAGAGCTGCCGATGGAATTCGCGGTCGAGGCCCAGCGGCTGCTCGGCATCAGTCTCGAAGGGAGCGTGGGATGACGGGAAAGGGGAACGGGGAAGCGGGAAAGGTGTTGCTCGCGGTCCGCGACCTCCACGCCTCGGTGGAGGGTCGCGAGATCCTCAAAGGCGTCGACCTCACGGTGCGCGTCGGCGAGGTGCACGCGATCATGGGGCCGAACGGCTCGGGAAAGAGCACGCTGGCGCAGGTGCTCGCCGGCCATCCCGCGTACACGGTCACCGCCGGACAAGTGCTGTATGAGGGGAGGGACCTGCTCGCCATGGCTCCGGAGGAGCGGGCCCGCGAGGGCGTCTTCCTCGCGTTCCAGTATCCCGTCGCGATCCGCGGCATCACCAATGCGTACTTCCTCCGCTCCGCGGTGAACGCGATCCGAAAACACCGCGGTCAGGAAGAGCTGGGACCGGTCGAATTCATGGACGCCCTCGAGGAGAAGCTCAGGGTGATCGGTTGGGACTCGAGCTATCTGACCCGCCCGGTGAACGAAGGCTTCTCGGGTGGAGAGAAGAAGCGCAACGAGATCTTGCAGCTCGCCGTGCTCGATCCCAAGCTCGCGATCCTCGACGAGACCGATTCCGGACTCGACATCGACGCGCTGAAAACGGTGGCACAGACCGTGGACAAGCTGCGGCGGCCCGACAACGCCACGGTGCTGGTGACGCACTACTACCGGATCCTGACGCACATCCAGCCCGACGTCGTGCACGTGCTGGCCGCGGGGCGGATCGTCAAGTCGGGCGGGAAAGACCTGGCACTCGAGCTGGAAGAGAAGGGGTACGACTGGCTCCGCACGGAAGCGGCGGTGGCGTGAACGTCATCGATCGCTACCTGGCCGACTTCGAGGCGTTCGCGGGGAACGGCGCGTCCGGCGCGCCGACATGGCTCACACAGATCCGCCAGGGCGCGATCGCACGGTTCGCAGAGCTGGGCTTCCCGACCACGAAGCAGGAGGAGTGGCGCTTTACCAGCGTCGCGCCCATCGCGGATCGGCGATTCCTGCTCGAGCACGCTCCCCGCTCCCCGCTCCCTGCTCCATCGGACCTCGAGCGGTTGTGCGTCGGAGTGGGTCCGCGCGTCGTCTTCGTGAACGGGCGTCACGCGCCCGGTCTGTCGTCGGGTGCCGCCCTGCCGGCGGGCGTGCAGGCCACCAGTCTCGCCGCCGCCATCGGAAACGGGGTCAGTGGCGACCTGGCACGTGAGCACCTCGCGCGCCACGCCGGCTGGCACGACAGCGCGTTTGCGGCGCTCAACACGGCGTTCCTCGCCGACGGAGCGTTCGTGCACGTGCCCGCCGGCGTGACCCTCGAGCAGCCGCTCGAGGTGCTGTTCCTCTCGAGCGGCCGGCCCGGCGCCGACGGCCCCACCGTGTCACATCCCCGCAGCCTGTTCGTGATCGAGCGGGGCGCCGAAGCCGCGGTGGTCGAGACGTACGCCGGGCTCGGGGACGGTGTGTACTGGACCAACGCGGTCACCGAGATCGTGGTGCGGGAAGGCGCGCGCGCCGAGCTGTATCGGGTGCAGCGCGAGGGCCCGCAGGGCCTCCAGATTGCAACGACACATTCGCGACAGGAACGCGACAGCTTCCTGGGAGTGCACGTCCTGACGCTCGGCGCCGCGCTCGCCCGTCACGACATCACGACCGTCCTGGCCGGCGCCGGCGCCGAGCTCATTCTCAACGGGTTGTACTTGTTGAGCGCCGCCCAGCACGCCGACCACCACACGGTGATCGACCACGCCCAGCCGCACTGCGCGAGCCACGAGTATTTCAACGGCGTCCTGGCCGAGCGGGCGCACGGCGTGTTCAACGGACGCATCGTGGTGCGCCCGGGGGCGCAGCGGACCGATTCGAAGCAGACCAACAACAACCTGCTGCTCTCGACCGAAGCCCGCGCCGACAGCCAACCGCAGCTGGAGATCTACGCGGACGACGTGAAGTGCACCCACGGGTCCACGGTGGGGCCGATCGACGAGACCCAGCTGTACTATCTCCGCAGCCGCGGCCTGTCCGCCGAGGCGGCCCGCAGCATCCTCACCTACGGATTCGGCGCCGAGATCCTGGACCGCATGCGGCGCCCGGCGGTGCGGGAGCGGCTCGACCGGCTGGTGCGGGAGCGGCTCGCGTGATGCTCGACGCCGCCCGCCTGCGCGCCGATTTCCCGCTGCTGCGCCAGCGGGAGAACGGTCATCCGCTCGTGTATCTCGACAACGCCGCGACGACCCAGAAGCCACAGGCGGTCTTGGACGCCATCACCGAGTACTACCGCACGACGAACGCCAACGTCCATCGCGGGGCGTACGACCTCGCCATCCGTGCCACCGAGGCATACGAGGCGGCGCGCGCGAAGCTGGCCGGGTTCGTCAACGCCTGGGCGCGGGAGGGTGTCGTGTTCACGCGTGGCACCACCGAGGCGATCAACCTGGTGGCCGGCGCCTACGGCCGCGCCCACGTCCGCGCGGGCGACAGCGTGGTGGTGACGGCCATGGACCACCACTCGAACCTCGTGCCGTGGCAGATGCTGTGTCAGGAGAAGGGCGCGACGCTGCGCATGGTGGAGATCACCGAGGACGGGCGGATCGACCTCTCCGATTACGGGCGCGCGCTGGAGCGGCGACCCAAGATTGTCGCGTTCCCGTATGTCTCGAACGCGCTCGGCACCGTGAATCCCGCCGCGCAGCTGGCCCGGCTGGCGCACGCGGTGGGCGCGGTCGTAGTGGTCGACGGGGCGCAGTCGACGCCCCACCTGAGGGTCGACGTGCAGGCGCTCGACTGCGACTTTTACGCCCTCTCAGGCCACAAGATGCTCGGGCCCATGGGCTCGGGGGCGCTGGTGGCGAGGCCGGAGCTGCTCGACGCCATGCCGCCCTACCACGGCGGCGGCGAGATGATCTCCCGCGTGTGGGACGACCATTCGACCTACAACACGATTCCCCACAAGTTCGAAGCGGGTACTCCGAACGTGGAGGGGGCAGTCGGCCTGGCGGCGGCCATCGCGTATTTGGAGGGCGTGGGCCCCGAGCGGATCGCGGAGCACGAGCAGGCGCTCGCCGCGGCCGCGATCGAGCGGCTCGCGCAGATCGAGGGCGTGACGGTGTACGGCCCGCGCGACCACCGGGCGGGCGTCGTCTCGTTCACGTACGGCGACATCCACCCGCACGACATCGCAACCATCCTCGACCAGGACGGCATCTGCATCCGCGCCGGGCATCACTGCGCCCAGCCGTTGATGCGGCGGCTCAACGTCCCCGCCACCGCGCGCGCCTCGTTCTATCTCTACAATGGATTGGACGACGTCGACGTCCTCGCCGGCGGGCTCGTCAAGGCGGGAGCCCTCTTTGGGTACGTCCCCGCCTGATCCGCAGCTCAGCGGCCTCTACCAGGAGCTGATCCTCGATCACTACCGGCGCCCCCGGAACAAGGGCACGCTGGACGACGCGACGCACTCGGTGTCGCTCAACAACCCGCTGTGCGGGGACGAGATCGATCTGCAGCTGCGCGTGGACGGCGACGTCATCAAGGAAGCGCGTTTCATCGGCCGGGGCTGCTCGATCAGCCAGGCGGCCGCGTCGATGATGACGCAGCTCCTCAAGGACCGGTCGATCCCGCACGCGCTCGCGCTGGCCGCCCGCATGAGCGCCATGATGCAGGGGGACGAGGGCGCCGCGCGGGACAAGGCGCTGGGCGAGCTGCGCGCCCTCGCCGGCGTGTCCAAGTTCCCGATACGCATCAAGTGCGCGCTGTTGCCTTGGAACGCGCTGACGGATGCGTTCAAGGGCGAGAGGTAAGTTTTCCCGCTCGGCTTGCCCGCACGGCCGTGTAACGATCGCGTCGGAATCGCGGCCGCAATGACATCCCTCCGCTTCGCGTAGTCCAGGCAGCCAACTCCACTCTACCAAACGATAGAGCGCGCTCTATCGCGCGCTCCAGTACGCCCTGCGCGTGTGTCAGTGGCGTGCCACACGCCTGAGCAGACTGGGAACGTTCCGCTCTTGGCGGCACGTGGTACGACTGTTGCGTCAGCTCCACACCAAACGCACGCGTGCGGGCGATGCGGTGGCATTCGTGTCGGTGCGCCCTCCCGCCCGCATAGGACGCCGTCACGTACCGGGCTCCCCTGCCCGCCCACACGGTCACGGGGCCCGCTCTAGGAGGTGGGTTGTGAAGCGCACCACGTTTTCCATCGCCGTACTGGTACTCTTGACTGCCTGTGCGGACGAGCCCCAGAAGCTGACGGGGCCCGCCCGCCTGGCGATGCAGGTTTCCTCGGCGCCCGCGCGGTCGACGGTGTGCGCGGCGTACGCCAAGGCGCTTGAGCGCGCCCAGACACGCGCGGCGGCGCGGCCGGGTGTGGCTGGCTTGCTGCACCATGTGAACGCGCTCAGCGCGGTCATCACCGACGCTTGCCGCTGAGCCGCGCAATGACGAA
>QHTP01000186.1 GCA_003220855.1 Gemmatimonadota bacterium | reverse complement strand
AAGATCGACTTCCCCTTGAACCGCTCGTCGGCGGCGGTGTTGTCCGACAGGATGGCGACGCGGTCCTCGACCACCTTGCGGGCGATCGACTGCGGCACGTGCTTCGAGGCCGACGACTGCGCGGTCCGCCCTCGCGAGATCCGCGGCACGAGCTCGCCGGTCGTGGCCTCGAGCAGCAGGATCGAGACGCGGTCCACGTTCATCACCTGGAACGTGAACTCGACGACCTTGTCGAGCAGGCGGTCGAGCTCCTGCTGCTTCGACAGCTCCTTCGAGATCTCGAGCAGCAGCTCGAGCTTCTTTTCCCGCAGCTCCTCGAGCGACTTGGCGGTGACCTTGAGGTGCGAGGCGCCCGAAGGGGTGGCGGTCACGATGGCCGGAACGCCGCCGGACACGTTCACCGGAAGCTGGCGCACGATCGTGCCGCCCACGGGCTTCGCGCCGGTGAACTCGCTCGACACCTGCGGGACGATCTGGGGCCGTAACGGGGAGCTGACCTGCTTCACCCGAAAGGCGACCTTGCCGAAGGTGACGACGTCGTTTTCGGTGGCGAGCGCTTCGCTGATGCGGGCGCCGTTCAGGAACGTGCCGTTGGAGGAGCCGACGTCCTTGACCTTCACGCCCCCATCGGCGAGGGACACCTCGGCGTGGCGCCGCGAGATGGTGGGATCGTAAATCGGCACGTCGCTCGTGACCGCCCGCCCCACGACCACGACGCGGCCGGGCTGGAGGTCGATGGACTGCTCGCCCGTCGTGCTCAGGAGCTTGAACACAAACGAAAAATATACGTCAGGGGGTTGCCTTGGCGAGCGCCAGCGCCCGGAGCACCGCCTGCGCCTTGGCCTCGGTCTCGGCGAACTCGCGCGCCGGATCGGAGTCGGCGACGATCCCGGCCCCCGCCTGGACCACGACGCGATCTTTTTGCACCAGCGCGCAGCGGATCGCGATCGCGGTGTCGAGACTCGTCGCGCCCCAGCCGACGTAGCCCACGGCGCCGGCGTACGGCCCCCGCCGCTCGGGCTCGAGCTCGTCGATGATCTCCATGGCGCGCACCTTGGGCGCGCCCGTCACCGTACCCGCGGGGAAGCACGCCTTGAACACGTCGAGCGCGTCGTAGCCTTCGCGCAGCCGCCCGCGCACCTCGCTCACGAGGTGCTGCACGTGAGAGTAGCGCTCCACTTGGAGCAGGTCCGTCACGCGCACGCTCCCGAACCGCGCCACGCGGCCCACGTCGTTGCGCCCCAGGTCGACGAGCATCATGTGCTCGGCCCGCTCCTTCTCGTCGGCGAGCAGCGCCGTGGCGAGCGCCTCGTCTTCCTCCTGCGTGCGGCCGCGGGCGCACGTTCCGGCGATCGGCCGCACGGTCACCTCGCCCCCTTCCACCCGCACCAACACCTCGGGAGAGCTCCCCACCAGCGCGAAGTCGTCGAGCGCGAGGTAGAACAGATAGGGCGCGGGATTGAGCGCACGCAGATAGCGATACAAGAGAAACGGATCCACCGCCCCGGGGGCGTCCTGGCGGCGCGACAGGACCGTCTGGAAGGCGTCGCCCGCCACGATGTACTCGTGCACCCGCGCCACGTCCCGCTCGAACGCGGCGCGCGGATAGCGCGACTCGGTGGCGACGGGCGGAACGCCGTCCTTCAGGGCGAGCGGAGCCAGCGCGTGTCGCTGGCCGAGGCGCGCGACCATCTCGTCGAGCCGTGCCTCCGCAGAGTCGTACAGCCGCAGCCGGGCGGCGCCCGCGGCGCGGGGGGGCACTTCGACGTTGGCCACCACGATGGCGCGCCCGAACAGGTTGTCGACGATCACGACCGTGTCCGCGATCATCATCACGGCGTCGGGCACCGCCAGCGTGTCGGCAGGCGGATGCGGCAGGCGCTCCACGGTGCGCACCAGGTCGTAGCCCAAATAGCCCACGGCGCCGCCCGTGAACCGGGCGAGGCCCGGGATCGGGACGGCGGGCAGGGCGCGCATCCGCTGGGCCAGGTCGCCGATCGGGTCGTCCGTGGCGCCCACGACCTCCCAGCCGCGGGCCTTGGTCCAGCGGTCGATCGTGCGGGCCCCCCCGCTCTCCGCCCGGCAGCGCCACACCTCGCGGGGCTCGGTGCCCAGAAAGGTGTAGCGGGCCCAGCGCTCGCCCCCCACGAGCGATTCCAAGAGGAACGCGAAGGGGGGGCGGGCCACCTTGACGAAAGCGGCGAGCGGCGTGTCGGCGTCGAGGACGACCTCGCGCACCACGGGGACCATGCCGCCGTGTTCGGCGCGCGCCAGGAAGTCCGCGCGGGCGTCGCTCATCGGGCGGCGAGCGGGGTAGAGGGGATATGCGACTCGTCGCCGCCGCGCTCGCCCTGGCCGGTCTCGGCCTGCCGGCCTGGGGATCGATCCGCGCCCAGGCGTGGAACTCGGACTCTGCACGGGCGCTGGCGCGCCGCGCCGCGCAGCGCCGCAGCGGCGCCGCCGCCGACACCACGCTCCACGACTACAAGGCCCAGGCCCACGGCTTCCTGTTCTTTCTGGGCGCCTTCGGCGAAGGCCTCGCCGACCCTCCGCGCCTCGTCAAGGCGGACCAATTGGAGCTGGAAGTGTACTGGAGGGCCCCCGCGAGCAGCAAGCAGCGCGTCGTCGGCTGGCGCGATCAGGCCCAACTCCCCACCGACATCAACTACCACCGCGACCACCTGGGCATCATCCAGAACAACTTCGGCGCCGCCATCCGGCTCGGCGAGGGCGACGAAGTGCGGGACGTGCCGCACCCGCTTTCGCCCGCGGGCCTAGGCCTGTACGACTTCGCGCTCGGCGACACCACCATCATCGCGCTCCCCGAGCGCGAGGTGCGCGTGGTGGCGCTGCGGGTGCGGCCCAAGAGCTTCGACCTCCCGCGCATCGTGGGCACCCTCTATCTGGACGCGGAGTCCGCCGATCTCGTGCGGATGGCGTTCAACTTCACGCCGCGCTCCTACCTGGACGGCCAGCTCGAGGACGTGAGCATCGTGCTCGACAACGCGCTGTGGGAGCAACGCTACTGGCTCCCGTATCGCCAGGAGATCGAGATCCGGCGCCGCGCCACGTGGCTCGACGTGCCGGCACGCGGCATCATCCGCGCGCGCTGGGAGATCGACGGCTACGTGTTCAACGTCGGGCTGGCGCAGAGCTGGTTCGCGGGCGACGAGATCTCCTTCCTCCCCAAGGCGGAGCGCGACTCGTTTCCGTGGACCCAGCCGCTCGCCGCGGCACTCGAGAACGTGGCCGAGCCGGTGCGTCGCGACGACCTGGAGCGAGTCCGCGCCGAGGTCGAGCAGATCGCCGGACGCCGCGCTCTCTCCGGGCTCCGGGCCAACCGCCTCGGCGTGCGCAGCCTCTCGGATCTGGTGCACGCCAACCGCGTGGAGGGGCTCGCGGCCGGCGCAGGCGTCGTGTTGCGCGGCGGGGGCGAGCAGCGCGAGCTGCGCCTGCGCACGAGCTACGGGTTCGCCGACCGGCGGGGCAAGGGCGCCCTGACCGCGGTGGAGCGACAGGGTCGGGGCGCGGTCGAGGTGAGCGCGTACCGCGACGTGCGCGACGTGGGAGACTGGCCCGTGATCGCCCCGCTGCAAAACTCGTTCGCGGCCCAGGAATTCGGACACGACTACGGCGACTATTATCTGGCGCAAGGGGCGCGCCTGACATACCGCCACGGCGTCGGCGTGCGCGGGGAGTGGCGCGCCGCAGCCGGCCGCGAGTCGTTCCGTTCGCTCGCCGTCGCCGCCACGCCCGCGAACGGCAGCTTCCGGCCGAATCCGCCCCTGGGCGGGCCGGCGGTGGACCTGGTGCAGGTCGCGTTCGAGCGCCGCAGCGAAGGGTTCGCGGTGCGGCGCGACCTGCATATCGAGACCATGCTCGAAGCCGGGCGCCAGGACGGTGGCGACACCTACGTCCGCCTCTCCGGGGCCGGCCACCTGCTGCTCCCCGTCGGGGCCACGCGCTTGCTTATTCGGGCTCAGGGCGGCGGGGCGAGCGCGCGGCTCCCGGCACGCCGCGCGTTCGTGCTCGGGGGGCGCGGTACGCTGCTCGGCGACCCGTTCCGCGCCTGGGGCGGCCGGCGCATGGGCCTGATGCACGTGGAGTGGCGCGTGCCGGTGCCGTTCCCATCGCTCGGCGTGGCGCCCTATGCGCGCACCCCGCGCACCGTCACCCTCGCCCCGTACGTGGCCGTCGGTTGGGCGGATCGTCCGGTCGCGGGCACGGCGTGGATGCCCACCGACGGCGCCCGCACCACGCTCGGCCTCGGAGTCGAATGGCTGGGCGTGTTCCGCTGCGAAGCGGGTTTCGGCACCGCGACTCACCGGATGGGGATCGCGTTCGACGTGTCGCGGGACTTCTGGAGCATCCTCTGACGGGCGGCAGCCGGTGCCTAACGTTGTGGAGGTTTGAAGGTCTTGAAGGTTGTGGAGGTCAACTTGCACCACCTCCACAACCTCCAGAACCTCCAAAACCTCCACAAACCTCGCCCCGTGGGCTAGCTTAGGGAAACGCGAATGGCCGACACGAACTTCCCGGATGAATGGCTGGTCCACTCCCTCGAGGGGGTGGTCACGCCGGAGCTCGTCGCCGAGCTGCGGGAGAAGGCCGCGCCCCAGGCGACCCTGTGGGAGACGCTCGTCGCCCAGAAGGTCGTCAACGACGAGCAGATCCTCACCGCGCTCTCCACCCGCTTCCGTTTGAAGCTCG
>QHTP01000185.1 GCA_003220855.1 Gemmatimonadota bacterium | reverse complement strand
TGCGGGATGTCGTGCAGCAGCTCGTGGTCCCGGCCCAGCGAAACGGCGCGCGCCACCTCGTTCACGCGCGCCACGTCTTCCGCCGTGACCTCGTCGCCCGACACCGCCACCACGCCGGGCGAGACGCGCGCCGAGACGTGCTCCCCCGCGATGCCGCAGGTCACCGCGCTCACCTTCACACCCGCCATCCGCTCGGCATCGCGCATGGCGGCGACGATGGACCGGCTCGTCTCGTCGATATCGCGCACCATACCGCGGCGCACGCCCGCGTTCTTCGCGAGCCCCACCCCCAGCACCTTGGCGAGCGGCTGGCGCGGGACGTCCCCCACCACCTCGGCGATCACGGCGCACGTCTTGGTGCTGCCGAGATCGAGCCCGGCCACGACCTGCCGATCCCGGCTCACGCGCCTCCCTCACCGGCCCCGTCCGCGGTCGCCTTGCGCCGCACGATCACCTGGCCCGCGAAGCGGGCATCGAGCTCCACGTAGGAACGCCCCCTTGCCGCGAGATCCTGTGCCACCAGTACCACGGCCCGAATCACCTCCGGCCCGGCGTCGCGCCGCACCAGGACGCGGCGGGACCCGACTTCCAGCAGCACGTCCCCGCGCGCCACCCGGCGCGCGCCGGTGATGGTTTGAAACAGCGCCGGATCCACCGACTGGATCAGCGCCAGCACACCCACCACCCCCGAGTCGCCGCTCGCCGCGATCGGCAGATCGAGCCCGGAGCGCGCGGGATCGAACGGCAACGCGTGGCCCGCGGCGTCCACCGCCACCAGGCGCGTCCCGCGCGGACCCGGCGTGAGGGCCGCGGGCTCCACCTCCCGCAGCTCGACGGTCAGCGCCGCCGGCAAATGACGCACCACCCGGGCCTCCGCCACACCGGCGAGGCCCCGCACGCGGTCCGCGAGCAGCCGCGTGTCGCCGAACACGCTCGCGCCGGGCCCGAGCCGCAGCGCCGCGATCACCGCGTCGGGGGCGAGATTGCGCACGCCCACCAGCTCGACCTGCCGCACGCGGAACACCGGCAGCCGCCGCAGCGCGAGCGGTGCGCCGAGCCACAGCAGCGCGAGCACCGCCGATCCCACGAGGCCCATCAGCGCCCGCTGCCGCCAGCGCGGTAGGGCCCTCGTCACGCCGCGTTCCTCAACCGCGCCAGCAATTCGGGGCCGACGCGCGTGATGTCCCCCGCCCCGAGCGTGAACACCACGTCGCCCGCCCGAACCGTCTCGACCACCCGCTCGGTCAATCCCGCGCGCTCGCGCACCGCGATCGTGGTCGCGCCCGCGCGGGCCGCTCCGCGCGCTACCAGCTCGGCGCTTACGCCCGCGAGCGGCGCCTCGCGCGCCGCGTAGATCGGGGCCACCACCACCACGTCCGCCGCCGCGAGCGCCCGGCCCAGCGCCTCGCCGTGCAGCGCCGTGCGCGAAAACAGGTGCGGCTGGAACACCGCCACCACGCGGCGTCGCGGGAACGCCTGCCGCGCCGCGGCGAGCGTCGCCTCCACTTCCGTCGGGTGGTGCGCATAATCGTCCACGACAGTCACGCCGCGCGCCTCACCCACCCGCTCGAACCGGCGACCCACCCCGCTGAATTCCGCCAGCGCGGCGAGCGCGCGACCGAGATCGGCGCCCAGCTCGTGCACCACCGCCAGCGCCGCCGCCGCGTTGCGCAGGTTGTGGAGCCCCGGCACCTGCAGTCGCAGCGCGAGCGCGCGACCCCCGGGCAACTCGATCCGCGCGGTCGAGCCGCGCTCGCTCAGCGCAGGGTCGGCGATCCGTACGTCCACGCCCGCGCCCAACCCCACGCGCCAGACCGGCACCGCGAGCCGCGCGGCCACACGCGCCGCGCCCGGGTCATCCGCTCCCACGATCGCCCGCCGCGCCCGCCCGGCGAACTCGGCGAACGCATCTTCCAGCGCCGCCAAGCGCCCGCCGTAGCACTCGAGATGGTCGGCCTCGACGTTGTTCACCACCGCCACCGTCGGCACGAGCGACAGGAACGCGCGGTCGAACTCGTCGGCCTCCACCACGTACAGCTCCCGACCGCCCACTCGGGCGTTGCCCCCCCACCGAGCGACACGGCCGCCGGCGAGTCCCGTAGGATCCCGCCCGGCGGCCGCCAACGCCTCCGTGACCATCACCGTGGTGGTCGTCTTGCCGTGCGTCCCCGCCACGGCGACCACCGTTCCGCCGGCGACGGCCTGGCTGAGGGCGTCAGCCCGCCGTACTACCGGGACCCCTAGGGCGCGTGCTCGCTCCAGCTCCGGGTGGTCTCCCGGCACTGCTGCGGTGACCACGAGCGCCCGGGCTCCCACCACATGCCCCGCATCGTGTCCCCGCCATATTTCCACCCCCAGGGCTGCCAAATCGGCGGCGCCTGATGGGTCGTTATCACAGCCGGTTATCGAGACGCCTTGCTGTCTGGCGAGGAGTGCCAGGCCGCTCATGCCCGCTCCGGCGATCCCCATGAAGTGGACCGGGCGGGGATCCACCGTCGCAAACAAGTTCATTAGTGGGGGGCTAATATAGCGAATCTACGAAACTTGCGAAAGAGAGCATGGCGATATTACCCCACTACTGTCAAGATCTTCGACACGATCTCCCGGGCGGCGTTCGGGTTCCCCCGGGCCCGCGCCCGAGCGGCGATGGAGTCCAACCGGGTACGATCCCCGAGCAGTCGGCCGACCTGGTTGGCGAGTGAGTACGCGGTGAGGTCCCGCTCGGGAAGGTGGATCGCCGCTCCCGCCTCCGCCAGCGCGCGCGCGTTGTGGGCCTGGTGGTCGGCCGCCGCGCTCGGGAGCGGGATGAGGATGCTCGGCTTGCCCCACGCGCACAGCTCGGCAACAGTCATCGCACCCGCGCGCGCCACGACGACGTCCGCAGCGCGGTACGGGGTGGTCATGGGATCGAAAAATCCCCGGATCACCACGCGGCCCGGCGCCGCGTAGCGGGCGAGCGCGTTCGCGTGCTCCATCCCCGTGCCCCAGAGGACGTTCACGGCGTCCAACAGGCGACGCTCGAGCGCGCCAGCCA
Organism: Gemmatimonadota bacterium; assembly: GCA_003220855.1. Classification (GTDB taxonomy): domain Bacteria; phylum Gemmatimonadota; class Gemmatimonadetes; order Gemmatimonadales; family GWC2-71-9; genus AG41. The sequence continues at coordinate 11,009 of QHTP01000185.1, read as the reverse complement.
CCGCGTAGTTGATGGCCCGGGCGCCCTGGCTGCCCCCGAACACCAGCAGGGTCGGACGCTCCGCGGCAAGTCCCAGCTCGGCGAGGGCCGTCGCGCGCGCGCCGGGTTCAGGCGGACGCACCGGATTGCCGAGCGCGAAGACGTTGGTCGCGGCGCCGATCGTGAGGCGCGCGCGAGCTTCAGGGAACCCCAGGTGGATCTGACGCGCGCGCCGGGCAAGCCAGCGCGTCGTCAGCCCCGGGAACGCGTTCTCCTCGACGAGCACGGTAGGCAGGCCGGCGCGCTGCGCGCGCCACACCACCGGGCCGGCGGCGTAACCTCCCGTGCCGATGACGATCGCGGGGCGCTCTTCGTCGAGCACCCGGCCCACGGCGCGCCACACCCGGCCGGCGATGAGCATCCAGCGCAAGTTCTTCCACCAGGTACGCCGGTAGATCGGCTCGATCGGAAGCAGACGGTGGCGGAAGGGATAGCGTGGCAGAACCTGCGCCTCGATCCCGCGCGCCGCGCCGACGAGCACGGGCTCGATATCCCGCCCCGCATCGCGCAGCGCCTGAGCGAGCGCGAGGGCGGGCATGAGATGGCCGCCCGTTCCGCCTCCGGCGAGCAACACCCTCAATCCCACCGCGTTCTCACGCCCCCAAGCTCCGTCTCGCGCGCCCGATGCTGATCAGGACTCCGGTCGCCACCAGGGCCACGAACAGGCTCGACCGCCCGTAGGAAATGAATGGCAGCGTGATGCCGGTGGCCGGCAGCAGCGCGAGGCTCACGCCCACGTGCAGCGCCGCGGTGACTCCGATCAAGGCGGTGAGCCCCACCGCGAGCAGCTGGCCGAACGAGTCCCGCGCCGAGCGCGTGATGCGAAACCCAAGCCACACGAACGTGCCGAACAGCACCAGTAAAGCCAGCACTCCCAGGAATCCCCACTCTTCACCGATGGTCGAGAAGATGAAATCGGAGTAGGCATACGGCAGGTAGCCGAGCTTCTGCTGGCCCTGGCCCAGGCCGACGCCGAACAGACGTCCCGCCCCGATGCCCACGAGCGACTGGTGCACCTGCCAGGTCGCTTCGGAAGGCGCGCTCCCGGGGTTGAGAAACGTGATCACCCGGGCCACACGGTATTGCGCGCTCGCGACGGCGCCGAACAGGAGCGGCGTCGCCACCACCGCGAGCGCGAGGAAGTGACCGATGCGGGCGCCCGCCGTGAACAGGACGACCCCCGCGAGCAGCGCGACGAGCAGCGCCATCGAGAGGTTGGGCTCGAAAAAAACCAGCGCCAATAGGGGCGCCAGCACGACGATGAAAGGCAGCAGACCGTACTTGAACGTGCGGATGCGCTCGCCCTTCTTCGCGGCGAGCATGGCGGTCCAGACCACCACCGCGAACTTGGCCAGCTCCGATGGCTGCACCGTCACGAAGCCGAGGTTCACCCAGCGGCGCGCGCCGTTGATGCTGGGGGCGATACCGTGCGTAAAGGGGAGCAGGGGAATGAGCAGCAGCACGCCCGCCAGCGCGAGCACCGGCCACGCCCACCGCTGCCACTTGCGATAGTCCGAGCGGGCCAGCAGCGCGGCGACGATCCCTCCCACGGCCGCACCGAGCGCTTGCTTCAGCGCGAAGCTCGATCCCACCTGCCCGCCCGAGATCGTGAGCAGGCTCGAGGCGCCGTACACGGCGGTGAGCCCGAACACGACGAGGATCGCCGCGACGAGGGCCAGGAGCCGGGTCTCCCAACGCAAGTCCCTCACATCGCCTCGACCAATCGGCGGAACGTGCCCCCGCGCTCCTCGTAATTCTTGAACATGTCGTAGCTCGAGCAGGCGGGCGACAGGAGTACGGCGTCGCCCGGGCGCGCCGCCCGGCGGGCCCGTGCCACCACATCGTCGAACGTGGTGCCCCGCTCGAGGGGCACCTGACCGCCGAGGTCCCGCTCCACCAGCGGACCGGACTCCCCGTAGGCGATCACGAGGCGGCACCGCTCCTTGAGCAGCGGCCCGAGCCTGGTGTACGGCTCGCCCTTGTGGCGGCCGCCGAGCAACAGCACGAACCGCCGATCCATCGCCTCCACGGCGACGACGGTGGACGCGATATTCGTGGCCTTCGAGTCGTTGATCCAGAGGACCCCGCCCACCTCGCGGACCGGCTCCAGGCGGTGCGGCAGGGCCCGAAACGAGCGCAGCCGCGCGCCAGGAGCGCCGGGCTGGCCCCGCCGAGGCGCAGCCGCCGCTCCGCGCGGTCGTACCAGCCATCGGCGGGGCGCGCGAGGGAGAACAGCAGCCGGCGCCCTTTGGCACCGGCGGCGAGCTCGAGCACGGCGGGGTCGTCGCCGTTCAGCACCCACACGTTCGCGTCCCGCGCGTTGCGAAACAGCTGACGCTTGTCCGCGTAATAGGCCTCGACCGCGGGATAGCGGTCCAGGTGGTCGGGGGCGAGGTTCGTGAGGATCCCGATGTCGGGCGCGAAGTGCGGGCTGTCGTGCAGCTGGAACGACGAGACCTCGATCGCCAGCCAGGCATAGTGGTCGCCCCGAACGGCGATGTCGGCGAGCGGGCGGCCGATATTCCCCGCCGCCTCGGCCTCGAGCCCCGCCGCGCGCAGGAGATGCGCCACCAGCGCCGTCGTGGTGGTTTTTCCGTTCGTTCCGGTGATCGCGATCGAGCGCATGCCCGCGGCGGCGAGCGCCCGGAAGCCGAGGTCGACTTCGGACAGGACGGGCACGCCGGCGGCGCGAGCGGCGACCAGCGGGGCCGCCTCGGGCGGGACCCCCGGCGACACGATCACGGCGGCGGCCGCGCGGATGCGCGCCAGGTCGTGTCGCCCCACGTCGACGCTCACGCCGGCCAGCGTGCCCAGGCTGGCGAGCGCGTCGCCGCCGTAGGGGTGATCGGACGCGTCGCTCGCGTACACGCGCACGCCCGCGCGCGCCAGCAGCTCGGTCGCCGCCACGCCGCTCTTCCCCAGACCCACCACCGCGACGACGCCGTGCCGCCACGGCTCCGGAATCATCGCACCTTCAGCGTCGCGAGGGCGATCGCCGCGCACATGACCCCCAGGATGTAGAACCGCATCACGACCTGTGGCTCCGCCCACCCGAGCTTCTCGAAGTGGTGATGCAGCGGCGCCATGCGAAACACGCGATGCGCATCCGCGTATTCCTTGCCGCGACGCCTTTTGTTCCAGCGGTACACCCCGGTCTGTAGCAGCACCGACACCGCCTCCGCCACGAACACGCCGCCCGCGACCAGCAGGAGAAACTCCGCCTTGAGCATGATCGCCACGGTGCCGAGCGCGCCGCCGATCGCGAGCGCGCCGGTATCGCCCATGAACACCTGCGCCGGATGCGCGTTGAACCACAGGAAGCCGAGCGCCGCACCCGCCAGCGCGCCGCAGAAGATCGTCAGTTCCTGGGATCCGGGCAGGAAATACACGAGCAGGTAGCGCGTCCAGTCGATGCGGCCGAACACGTACGCGAACACGGCGAACGTGCCCGCGACAATGGCCGTCAGGCCGGCGGCGAGACCGTCCAACCCGTCGGTGAGGTTCACGGCGTTCGTGCTGCCGGTCACGACGACCGTGACGAACAGCACGTACAGCGGCGGCGGTAAGACCAGCAGGATGTACTTGAACACCGGCAGCTGGGTGGAGGCGGGGGGCAGGTCCGGGACCAGCGGCCACCGCAGCAGCGCCACGGCCAGCGCAACGCCGAACGTGACCTGGCCCACGAGCTTCCACCGCGCCACCAACCCCTGAGACTTGCCGCGCACGATCTTCAAGTAGTCGTCGACGAACCCGATGGCCCCCGCCCACAGCATCGCCGCGACGGCCACGACGACGTAGCGACTGTCGAGCCGCGCCCACAGCAGCGTCGGCACGACCGTCGCCAGCAGGATGATCAGGCCCCCCATGGTCGGGGTGCCCCGCTTCGTTTGGTGGCTCGCCGGCCCCTCGGCGCGGATCACCTGCCCCACATTGCGCTCGCGCAGCCGCCGGATAATGGCGGGCCCACCCAGGAACGCGAGCAGCAGCGCGGTGACGGTGGCGCCGGCCGCGCGAAACGTGAGGTAGTTGAACAGATTGAACAGGATGTGCTGCTTCGCGAGCGGCGCGAGCAAGTGATAGAGCACGGACGGATCCTTCGCCCCCGTCAGTTCAGGTGCGGCAGCACCCGCTCGAGCGCCACCCCGCGCGACGCCTTGAGCAGGACGATCTCGTTGCCCTTCAAGGCCGCCTTGAGACGCGGCCCGAGTGCGTCGGCGTCCGGCGCCACCAGCAGACGCCGGCCGAGCGCCTCGCGGTACGGCTCGAACGCCGGGACGAACTCCCCCACCGCGGCGACCACCGCCGGGGCGAGGGCGGCGATCTCGGCCGCCGCGAGCGCATGCAATCTGGCACTCTCGGGCCCGAGCTCCAACATCGAGCCCACCACCACCGCCAGGGGTCGCCCCCGCCGCTGCGCCAGCCAGTGCGCGAACTTCACCGCCCAGTGCAGCGAACCCGGATTCGCGTTGTACGTGTCGTCGATGACCGTTAGCGCGCCCAGCTGGAGCATAGCCCCCCGCCCGCCCGGCAGGCGCACGCCGGCGAGCGCCGCCACCGCCCGCGCCGGATCCGCCCCCACTTCACGTCCCACCGCGAGCGCGAGCATGGCGTTCTCAATCTGGTGGAAACCCACCACGGGCAGGGTAACCGTGTGGCCTCGCCACGTGAGCCGCGGGTGGCCGCCGTCGTCGAGCTCGGCCGCGTCGGGCCGCACGTCCGCGTTTCGCCCCGTGCCGGCCACCACGGTGCGCGCCCGGCGCCGGGCTTCCACCGCGAGTTGCGGCGGGTCGGTGCCGACCACCGCCACCCGCGCGCCTTCGGCCAGCGCGAGCTTCTCCTGCATCACGCCCTCGAGCGAGCCGAAGCCCCCGACGTGGGCGTACCCCACGTTCGCGATCACCGCGATCGTCGGCTCGATCACCGAGCGCAGCCGCGGGATCTCTCCGGGAATGCTCGTCCCCGCCTCGATCACCAGCGCTTCGGCGTCATCGGGCGCCGCGAGGATCGTCAGCGGCACGCCCACGAGATTGTTGAGGTTGCCGCCCGTCGCGTGCACGCGGTAGGTGGTGGCGAGCACGGCGCGGATCATCTCTTTGGTGCTCGTCTTCCCGCTCGACCCCGTGACCCCGACGACGGGGCTGCCCGGCGGCAACAGCCGGCGGCGCGCCCGCGCCAGCAATCCGAGGGCGGCAAGCGTGTCGGCGACCTCGAAGAACGGCAGCCCAGCCACCGCCGGCGTGCCCTGCCGCACCACCGCCGCGGCGGCCCCCTGGGCTCTTGCCTGATCGAGGAACGCGTGCGCGTCGAACCGGTCACCCTTGAGCGCGACGAACAAGGTGCCGGGAGTCAGGTGGCGGGTGTCGGTCCCCACCCCTGAGAAACGCAGACCCCGAGGCCCAGACACGCCGAGCGCGGCGGAAACGCGCGCCGAGTCCCAGACGGTCACCGCCCAACCCCCAATGCGGAATGCGGAATGCGGAGTGCGGAATTGCAGTGAAGGCTCGCTCGCCGGCTGACGCTTCCCCTGACATTCCGCATTCCGCATTCGACATTCCGCATTCGTTCGCTCACGACGCCCCCAGTTCTCTCACCACCACCCGCTCATCGAACGGCTGCTTTTCGGTTCCCACGACCTGATACGTCTCGTGCCCCTTCCCGGCGAGCAGCAGGGTGTCTCCCGGCCGCGCCAGCTCGAGACCGAGTGCGATGGCCCGGCGGCGATCGACCTCGCGGCGGTGGGGTCTCGCTCCCATGCGCGCGCTTGCCCGGGTCGCGGTCCCCCCCGGCGCCGAACACGACGATCAGCCGGCCGGTGGTGAGCGGCCGCAGCGTCTCGAGCGCGCGCTCGAGCGCGTCCGGCGTGTGCGCGTAGTCACGCAGCACCGTACACGGCCGCTGCGCGATCCGCTCCATCCGTCCCGGGATCTGGGGCGCGGCCGTGAGCCGCTCGGCCACGGTCTCGACCGGGATGCCGAGGCCCCAGGCGCACGCCGCCACGCCGAGCGCGTTCGCCACATTAAAGCGGCCCAGCAGGGGCAGTCGCACCGCCGCGCTGCCCATCGGCGTGCCGAGCTCGAAGCGCGCGCCCTGGGCGTCGAGCGTCACGCGGCGCGCGGTCACCTCGCCGCTGCGCTCCCCGAACGTGACGCGGCGGTGCTCGCGGCGCAGTCTGCCCCACGCGGGGTCGTCGGCGTTCACCACCTCGAGGCCATCGGGCGCGAGGTGCTGTAGCAGCTTCGCCTTGGCGCGGAAATAAGCGTCCAGGGTCTTGTGGTAGTCGAGGTGATCGCGTGTCAGATTCGTGAACAGGGCGGCCCGGAACACCAGCCCGTCCACGCGCCCCTGATCGAGGCTGTGCGACGACACTTCCATCGCGGCGCCGCGTGCCCCGCGCTCGACCAGCGCCGCCAGCGTCGCCTGCAGGTCGATCGGGCCGGGCGTCGTCAGGTTCCCCGCCTCGCTCGCCACGGGTGCGCCGTCGGGAGCGAATGCTCCCAGCGTGCCGACCGATCCCGTTGGCTCGAGGGCGGACAGCACGTGACGCAGCAGCGTGACCGACGTGGTCTTGCCGTTGGTCCCGGTCACCCCGACCAGGTCGAGCCGCGCCGCCGGCCGTCCGTACCACGCTTCGGCCGCGAGGGCGGCGGCGCGGCGTCCGTCGCGCACCAGGATCTGCGGCACGTCGACCGGTTGCTCGCGCTCCACCAACGCCGCGACCGCGCCATGCTGCCGCGCGTCGGCGACGAACCTGTGCCCGTCCTGGACCGAGCCGGTCACGGCGCAATACAGCATGCCCGCGGTCACTTTGCGACTATCGGCCGTGAGGCCCGTGATCTCGGGCCAGGTGTGCAAGTCGGGGGTCTCGACGAGCACGGACCCGTGCTCTAGCGCGGCGACGATCTCGGCGAGCCGGTTCATGGCCGGTGCCGGCGGCGGGCCGGCGTGCGGGCATGGACAGGCCCCCCGGCGAACAGCGTGACCGTAGACCCGACCGAGGCGCTGTCGCCGGCCCCCGGCCAGGTGTGCTCGGCCGAGCCCCAGCCCTTGAGCGTGACCCGGAAGCCGCGGCGATGCAGCGTGCGCACGGCCTCCCGCATGCCCAGCCCCGTCACGTCGGGGACGGCACTGCGCGGCCCGGGCGCGGCGCTGTCCGGTTGATACGGCCAGGGGACCACGTAGGGCACGACGCCCCCGTCGTCCTCGAGCGGTGCCGCCGCGGCGCGCGGCGCCGCGATGGAGAGCCGGCTACGGTCGAGCGCCACGGTGCGGGCCGCGAGCGCCTGCTCGAGCATCGAGCGCGTGACGGGCGCCGCCGTCTGCGCGGCGAAGTAGCTCCCCTTATGCGGGTGGTCGATCTTGACGACGAGCACCAGCTGCGGCTTGTCAGCCGGGAACAGTGCCGCGAACGACGCCGTGTAGTCGCCGGGCGCGTAATGGCCGTTCACCACCCGGCGGGCCGTGCCGGTCTTGGCCGCCACGGGAAAGTTCGCGAGCGCGGCCTCGGTGCCGGTGCCGCTCTCCACCACGCCGCGCAGCAGGTCGCGCAGCGCCGCGGCCACCGCGGGCGACACCGCGCGCCGCACCGGCTCGGGCCGGTGGCGGTACAGCACGCCTCCTGCGGTCCGGACCTCGCGGATTAACGTGGGGGCGAGCAGCACGCCGTCGTTCGCGAGGGCGCCGTACGCCGCAGCCACTTGGATCGGCGTGACCGACAGCTCGTAGCCCATCGCGAGGCTCGCCGCGCTCGGCCGGGTCCACTCGGACGGCAGCCGCAGCCGCCCGGGCGCCTCGGCCGGAAACTCGATCCCCGTGTTCGCCCCGAAGCCGAAGGCGCGGAGCGTCAGGTACTGCTCCGCGGGAGCGAGCCGCGTCACGAACTTGGCCATCGCGATGTTGCTCGAGACGCGGATCGCGTCCGCCAGCGTCAGCGAGGGGAGCGGCTGCTCGTCCGTGATCGTGCGACCGGGCAGCCGGTACTTCCCCCCCTCGCCCGAGACCCGGTCGGTGGGGGCCACCCGACCGTGCGACAGCAGCGCGGCGGCCGCGAAGATCTTGACGATCGAGCCGGGCTCGAACGTGTCGGTGAACGCGCTGGGGCGCGACGCGCCGTCGCGGTGCCGCGAGGCGAGCGCCAGGACCTCGCCCGTCCCCGGGTCGAGCATCACGACGTCGCCGCCGTCCGCGTCCATACGCCGCACCGCGTCGTCCAGCGCCCGCTGCCCGATCTCCTGGAGGTCCGCGTCGAGTGTGAGCACAACGTCGAGCCCCGGCACCGGCGCCGCGATCACCCGCGCCGGCGATTCGTATTCACGGCCCTCGCGGTCCTTCAGCACCACCGCCGCTCCCGCCCGGCCGGCGAGCAGGGTGTCGAGCGTCTTCTCGAGCCCCGACGCGCCATGCCCGTCGTCGCCCAGCCACCCGATCGTGGCGCGGGCGAGATCGGGCGCGGGATAGAACCGGTTGAGCACCGCCTCGAGGTGCACGCCGCGGATGCTCCGCAAGGGCTGCACCTCCACCCCGCTGTACGGGCCGGCGAGGTACGCGTAGCGTTTGCGCAAGGCCAGTTGCCAGGCGCGCGCCGAGAGGCCGAGCCGCCGCGCGATGAGCGCGCCGTCGGCCGCCGGATCGCGCAGCTCGTTGGGCGCGATGCCGACGTGATAGGTCTCCTGGGTGAGCCCGAGCGGCGTGCCGTGGCGATCGAGCAGCGCGCCGCGGCGCGCCGCCAGCACGATGCGCTCGGTGCGCTTGGCCTGCGCCTCCTCGGCCCAGCGACGGCCCTGCCCGATCTGGACCTGGGCCGCGCGTCCGGCCAAGAGGGCGAGCCCGACAAAGATGCCGACTTCCACCACCTGGAGCCGCACCGCGGGCCTCGCCATCGCTAGTGCGACCCACCCGGTGCGGGGAGGAGAATGATCTCACTGTCGCTCGGGAGGTGGAGCCCCAGGCGCTGCTGGGCGCGCGGCACCAGCACGGTGCGGCCCTGCGCGGCGCGGATGCGGCGCTCCAGATCGCTGCGGTGCGCCTCGAGGTTGGCGCGCCGGCCGCGCAGCTCGGTGAGCTCGCGCGCGGCGCGGATCGCGGCCGTTTGCCGCGCGTACACGACCCAGGTGGTCACGAGAAACGCCACGAGCCACCCGGCCACCCAGTGGCGGCCCCTAGCCATCGTCCGTCACCGCGAACGCCCGCATCCGCGCCGAGCGGGCGCGCGGATTGTCCGCCAGCTCCGCCGCCGCAGGAGCGATCGATTTGCGGGTGAGCACGCGGCCCAGCGACCGCCCACGGCAGGTGCACACGGGCTGGCGCGGCGGGCAGACGCACGACTTGCTCCAGTCGCGAAAGGCGTGCTTGACGATGCGGTCCTCGCCCGAGTGGTAGGTGATCACGGCGAGCCGGCCGCCGGCGACGAGCGCGGCCCGCAGGGCCGGGAGGGCCAGGTCGAGTTGCTCGAGCTCCTGGTTCACCACGATGCGCAGTGCCTGGAACAGGCGCGCGAAGTCGGAAGGGCCCGAGCGCGGACCTAGCGCCTCGCGAATCGCCCCGACCAGATCATCGCTGGTCGCGAACGGCGCCGTGGCGCGCCGCTTCACGATCACGCGACCGAGGCGCCGCGCGTGCCGCTCGTCCGCCAGGCCCGCGAACGCCTCCGCCAAACGCTCCGCCGGCCAGGTGTTGAGGACATCCGCGGCCGTCACGCCGAGGCCAGCGGCCATGCGCATGTCGAGGCGTGCGCCCGGCCGAAAGGTAAACCCGCGCCCGTCGTCATCGAGCTGGTGGGACGACACGCCCAAGTCCAGGAGGATGCGGTCCGGCCGGAAGCTCTGGACGGTGCCCAGCACCTTGGCCGAGCCGAATGGGCCGGTGGAGTAGCGGATCCGGTCTTCGCCCAGGCGGGCGCGGGCGGCGGCGATCGCCTCGGGGTCGCGATCCACCGCGAGCACCTCGGCGCCGGCGGCGAGCAGCAGGGCCGCGTGCCCGCCCCCACCAACGGTGGCGTCGACGGCGCGGCTGCTGCCGTCGGCCCAGGCTCGCACGGCGTCCGCGAGGACGGGGACATGGTAGGTGGCCGTGGCTCTCCCTTCGCCGAAAACGAAAGCCCCGCCTGCCGTGGCAGACGGGGCCGGATGCGTCGTCCCGCGGGGCGGGTTCAGGCGGGGCTGACGGGGCTCGAACCCGCGACCTCCGGTGTGACAGACCGGCACTCTAACCAGCTGAGCTACAGCCCCCTGCGACGGAAGGCCGCAATATAGGCCGGGGCGGAAGTCAATTCAATGCCTCAGAAATTCTTGCACTTGAATTGCTTCTTCACCTGCGGCATCACGCCTTCGAATTTCGCGACGTTGCCGAGCATCGTGTTCACGAACGCCGGTGCCACTCGAGCGCCGGTGATCAGCGCCTCCTTGCTGCGCGCGATCCGATCGTTGATCGCCTTGGCTTCCTCGCAGTTCTTCGACTTGACCATCGCCGAGTAGGGGCCGGCGAGCGACGCGACCGACGAGACGCCGAACCAGAAGCTCGCCTGCACGCGGATCTGCTGGCGCGGACCGACGGTGTCCGCCGGCGTGCGCGGGGTCAGGACCTGCAGCAGCTGATCGAGCCACGGGTACGCCCGGTCGTACGCGCCTGCCTGCGCGATCTTGGAGCCCGCTCCCAGCATGATGACCATGGCGTTGAGGCGCTGCGTGGAATCGGCGCTACCGAGCGCGCGATTCAGGTAGACGCGGGCCGAGTCGAGGCGGTCGGCGAACGCACTGCGGTAGGCCCGCAGCGCGGCCGTATCGCTCTTGAGCTTGCTCGCCTGCGCCGTATCGTACGCGGCCCCATCCACGATCGTCTTGGCGATCAGCAACGCGCTGCTCACGTCCGCCGGATCGAGGGCGAGCGCCTGCTTGTACGCCCAGAGTGAGGAGTCCTTTTGACCCTTGAGATCGAACACTGAGCCTAACGTCTTCCAGAAGACAGCGGACTTGGGA
>QHTP01000184.1 GCA_003220855.1 Gemmatimonadota bacterium | reverse complement strand
TTGTGAACCCCGGGGCAGGCCCCCGGGGTCGGTCTACCCTACCACCGATAGTGTGCGAACGCGCGGTTGGCCTCGGCCATCCGGTGCGTGTCTTCCTTCTTCTTTATGGTCTCGCCCTCGCCCTTGGAGGCGAGGATCAGCTCGGCGGCCAGCCGCTCCGCCATGTTTTTTTCGCGCCGGGCGCGGCTGAACGAGATCAGCCAGCGCATGCCCAGCGCCGTGCGCCGCTCGGGCCGGACTTCCACCGGCACCTGATAGGTCGCGCCGCCCACTCGCCGGGACTTCACCTCCAACGCCGGCTTCACGTTGGAAAGCGCCTGCTTGAAGATGTTCACGCCGGGCTGGCCGGTGCGCTGCTCGATCAGGTCCATCGCCGAATAGAACACCCGCTCGGCGAGCGACTTCTTGCCCCGCTCCATCAGGTTGTTCAAGAACTTGGAGACGGTCTGGCTGTCGTAGCGCGGATCGGCCGGGACGGGCCGGCGGACCGCTTTCTTTCTGCGGCTCATGACGCCGCCGCCTTGGGCCGCTTGGCGCCGTACTTGGAGCGCGACTGCTTGCGCTCGTTCACGCCCGCGGCGTCGAGCGTGCCGCGGATGATGTGGTAGCGGACGCCCGGCAGATCTTTCACGCGGCCGCCGCGGATCATCACGATCGAGTGCTCCTGCAGGTTGTGCCCTTCGCCCGGGATGTAGGCCGTCACCTCGAAACCGTTGGTCAGCCGGACACGCGCGACCTTCCGCAACGCCGAGTTCGGCTTCTTGGGCGTCGTGGTGTAGACGCGCGTGCACACCCCGCGCTTCTGCGGGTTGCCGCGCAACGCGGGCGCCTTCTCCTTGCCCTCGACTTCGCGGCGGCCGTGGCGGACGAGCTGGTTGATGGTCGGCATACGCTCCGGCAAAAAGTTGCCAAATAGACTCACAAAATACAGGGGTTGTTCGGGTTAGGGCAACCCCCCGCCCTCGCGCAACGACCCGACCCCGCGTCGGTTTCACGGCGCCGGGGCGCGCCGCAGCCTGAGGCGCTTGCAGCCTCCCGCTGCGCGCGCTATATGCCACTGGTCCGTCCCTCCGGAGCCCGCTATGCGCCTCGCGACCCGTTCCCGCACTTCGCTGCTCGTCTCGCTCCTGGTGGTGGCCGTCGCCTGCACCATCCGCGTCATTCAGCCGGCGCCCCTTGCTGGCCCTGCGGGCGCACCCAAGCCGGACAGCGCCAAGAAGGACCTGCCCTGGAAGCCGTTCGCCGAGGTCACCAAGGATGCCCGAGTGCAGACCGGGCTGTTCACCGCCTATCTCAAGCGGGAAAACGCATACGTGGCGCTCAAGCCGGAGCAGTTCGACCACGACTACCTCATGGTGACGGAGCTGTCGCAGGGAATCGGCGAGCTGGGCATCGACGGCGGCAGCGACGTCCGCTCCGACTTGATCCGGTTCCACCGCAGTGGCGACCACGTCGAGCTGTGGGTCGTGAACCCCTACGCCACGGCGACGCCGAACACGCCCATGGCACGCACCGTCGCCTACTCGTTCGGGCACTCGGTGGCCCAGTCGTTGGCAATCGCCAGCATCCGCGATACCACCAACGAGGTGCTCGTCGATCTCGTCCCCTTCCTCGTGTCCGACTGGGTCGATCTGGGAGCCTACTTCCAGTTCTTCTCGCAGGCGACGCCCGTGCAGGGCCCGGGACCGATGTTCGACAAGGAGCGCTCCAGCTTCCAGTCGCTGCATGTGTTCCCGACCAACACGGAGGCCGAGGCCCGGTTGACGTTCCGGACGAGCCGGAGTCTCGGCATGGACATGGTCCCGGACTACCGCTGGATTCCCGTCGGCGTTCACTACTCGATCCTCGAGCTGCCGGCGACGCCGATGCGCCCGCGCTACGCCGACGACCGGGTGGGCTACTTCGTCTCCGCAATGAAGGACTTCTCGCGCGACACCGCCGAGACCTTCTTCGTCCGCTACGTGAACCGCTGGCGGCTCGAGAAGAAGGACCCGGGCGCTGGCGTGAGCGATCCGGTGAAGCCAGTCACCTATTACCTCGACCGCACGATTCCCCTCGAGTGGCGACCCTACGTGCGGGACGGGATTCTCGAGTGGAACCGGGCGTTTGAAGCAGCCGGCATCCGGAACGCGATTCAGGTCCTCGACGCACCCGAAGACACGCTGTGGAGCGCCGAGGACGCGCGCTACAGCACGGTGCGGTGGATGGCCAACAACGCCTTCACGTACGCGATCGGGCCCTCGGACGTCGATCCCCGCTCGGGGGAAATTCTCAACGCCGACATCCTCGTCGCCGCCTCCTGGATCCAGGCGTGGCAGGGTGAGTACCGCGACTACGCCGGGCCGCAGGCGATGATCCGCGAGGTGTTCATCGAGGACTCGCTCCTCCGCGCCGACCCGAGCGGCCGGCGGTTCCAACGCCTCTGCTCCTACGGGACCAGTATGGCGCACGAAGGGACCCTGCTGCGGGCGACGCTCGCCGCGAGCGGGGCGATCGCTCCGGGCGCCCCCGTTCCCCGCGAGTACATCGGCCAGGCCCTGAAGGAGCTGGTGATGCACGAGGTGGGGCATACCCTCGGGCTGCGGCACAACTTCCGCGGCACCGCCGCCATCCCCAAGGAGAAGCTGTTCGACCGCGCGTACACGGCGACGCACGGCACGTCGGCGTCGGTCATGGACTACAACCCGCCCGCCATCGCCCTGGACCGCAGCAGGCAAGGGGACTACTACTCGCGCACCATCGGCACATACGACCGCTGGGCGATCAAGTACGGATACGCCACGGTCGCCGGGGAAACGCCGGACGCCGAGCGGGCCGGTCTCCGAAGCATCGCCGCCGAGGCGTCCGATCCCGATCACGTGTACGGGACCGACGAGGACGCCGGGTTCGCGGCCTACGGCCTCGATCCCACTGTGACGCGGTACGACCAGACGTCCGACCCGCTCGCCTGGGCCAAGGACCGCGCGACGATCGTGAACCGGTTGTTCGACTCGCTGGAAACGCGGCTCGTCGCCGCCGGCGACGGCTACCCCAAGCTACGCCGCGGCTTTCGCGACCTGCTGTTCGAGCGCTGGTACGCGACGCTCGTGACGACCAAGTACCTGGCGGGCGCCTACACCTCCCGCGATCATCGCGGCGATCCCAACAGTCGGCCGCCCTTCGTCGCCGTGTCGGCGGCGCGGCAGCGGGAAGCGCTGGCGTTCATCGCCGATGCGGGGTTGGGGGAGAACGTGTATCGCTTCCAGCCGGAGCTGCTCAACAAGCTCGCCCCCGAGCGCTGGTGGCACTGGGGCGAGAACCCGTTCAGCGAGGGGCGGATCGATTTCCCGCTGCACGACTGGGCGCTGGCGTTCCAGGGGACGCTGGTGCGGCTGTTGACGGACCCCGAGGTGCTGTCGCGGGTGCGGGACGCCGAGCTGCGAGCCGAAACGCGGAACCAGATGGTGACGATCCCCGATATTCTGACGACGCTCACGGCCAGCATCTGGGCGGAAGCAGGCGTGCAAGGGTCGCAGCGCGCCCGGAACACCACCTCGATCCGCCGCGACCTGCAGCGCTTGTATCTCGCCCGGCTGTTGCGGATGGTGGTCACCCCCGAGCTCGGGACACCCGAGGACGCGCGCACCGTGGCGCGAGCGACCCTCGCGAGCCTGAGCGGCGCCCTGGGTCGGGCGCTCGCGCCCGCCAACGAGCTCGACGGGTATACGCAGGCGCACTATGCCGACTCGCGCCAACGCATCGAGCAGGCCCTCAACGCGCAGGTGGTGCAGCCCCTCGGCCCGACGCCTGCGCCGCGCTAGGAGACGAGGACCGAACACGACGGCGCCCGGGATCGCTCCCGGGCGTCGTTGTTTCTGACCGTCTCACCGCCCGCTTCAGTCCGCCTCCACTTCCTCCGGGAACGGACTCGGCACGGTGCCCGGCACCGGCTCCGGGGGCGGCGGCGGCGGCTGGAACCCCTCCGGCGGCTCGATCTCGATGTCGTGATACCGGTAGATCCCCGTCCCCGCCGGGATGAGATGCCCGATGATGATGTTCTCCTTGAGGCCCAACAGATCGTCCTTGGCGCCCCGGATCGCCGCGTCGGTCAACACGCGCGTCGTCTCCTGGAACGACGCCGCCGAAATGAACGATTGTGTGGTGAGGCTCGCCTTGGTGATACCCAGGAGCAACGGCTCGCTCGTGGACGGCTTGCCGCCCTTCTTCACCGCGCGCTCGTTCACCTCGCGGAACGTGAGCTTGTCCACGTGCTCACCCTCGAGGAACTCGGTGTCGCCCGGATCGACGACCTTCACCTTCTGCAGCATCTGACGCACGATCACGCCGATGTGTTTGTCGTTGATCTTCACGCCCTGCAGCCGGTACACTTCCTGCACCTCGTTCAGCAGGTACTCCTGCACCGCCCGCGGGCCCTTGATCCGCAAGATATCGTGCGGGTTCACCGGCCCTTCGGTGAGGCGGTCGCCGGCGCGCACGCGGTCGCCCTCGTGCACGCGCAGGTGCTTGCCCGCCGGCACCTCGTACAGCTGCGGCTCCCCCTCCTCGGGGTGCACGTAGATTT
>QHTP01000030.1 GCA_003220855.1 Gemmatimonadota bacterium | reverse complement strand
GTGCGAGCAAGGCCTGCGCGATCGTCACGCCGTCGGCGTACTCGAGGTCGCCTCCCACCGGGATGCCGCGCGCGATGCGGGTCACCCGCACGCCCGTCGGCTTGAGCAACTGTTGCAGGTAGGTCGCGGTGACCTCCCCTTCCATGGAGGGGTTGGTTGCGATGATGACCTCTGCCACGCCGGCGGCTCCCCCGTTGGTCACGCGCGCCAGCAAGCGGTCGAACCCCAACGCCTCGGGGCCGATGCCCTCGAGCGGCGACAGCCGCCCGCCCAACACGTGATACCGGCCGCGGAAGCGTCCGGCCCGCTCGATCGCCGTGACATCCGACGCCTCCTCCACCACGCACAACACGCTCGCGTCGCGCCGCGGGTCGCGGCAGATGCTGCACGGATCCTCGTCCGTGAGCGTGCCGCACTCGCCGCAGGTCGTCACGCGCTCGCGCACGGTGCGGATCGCGTCCGCAAGGCGCGCGGCGCTGTCCGCCGGCTGCTTCAGCAGGTAAAACGTGAGCCGCTGCGCCGTCTTCCGTCCGATCCCGGGGAGCTTGGCCAGCTCCGTCACGAGATCATCGATGGCCGACACGGCGCGCTAAAGGGGCGGCTGCAGCGGAAACGGGAACGGCAGGCCCGAGGCGAGCTTTTTCACCTCCGCCTGGTACAGCTCGGCGGCGCGCTGCTGCGCCTGCGACACCGCGGCCAGCACGAGGTCCTCGAGCATCTCCACGTCCCCCTGGGCGATGGCCTGGGGGTCGATCTTGATCGCGCGGATCTGCCCGCGCCCATCGGCCGTGGCTGCGACCATGCCGCCGCCCGCCGTGCAGGTCACCGTCTGTTGGGCCAGCTGGGACTGGATCTCGGACAGCCGGAACTGCATCTGCTGCCCCAGCTGCAGCAGGCTAGATAAATCCGCCATACGTCGAAAGTTACCCCTCGCCCAAACGGGTGGCAAGCTACTCGAGCAACTCCAAATCTAAGGCGTCCACTGCCGCATCGAGGCCCGGGTCGCGCGCGCGCAGGGCCTCCAGCCGCTCCGCCCGCACGCCCTGTTCCGTCAGACGGCCCGGCCGCGGAGCGGACCGCTCCCCGCTCCCCGCTCCCTCGAGCTTGATGCGCACCGGCGCGGTGACGTAACGACCGATCAGCAGGGCCAGCGAGTCCCGCTGCCGCTCCAGTCCCTCGGCGTGTACTGGGTCGAGCGCCCGCACCGCGACGGTCGCGCCGTCGATCGCGCTGGGCTCGACCGCAGGCAACAACGCGCCGAGCATCGGTCTTTCGCGCCGCGCGTCTTCGACGATGCGAGGCCAGAGGGAGCGGAGGCGGTCGAGGTTCAAGGGCCCCTTCTCCGGTGGAACGGCTGGGGAATGGGGAATGGGGAAAGGTGCGGGCGGCCTCGGATCCCGAAGCAGCGGCGCGGGATCACCTTTCCCCTTTCCCGTATCCCCTTTCCCCGCTCCCAGCGCTTCGATCACCGCCTGCAACTCGACCGTCCGCGCCATCATCGCCCACCGGAGCAGCAGCAGCTCCACCCCGAGCCGGGCGTTGCCGCTGGCGCGGAGCTGGGGCTCGAGCTCGGTGAGGACGGCGAGCAGACGCACCACGTCGGGAGGGGGCAGCGGGGAGCGGTACCGCTCGATCAGGGCCTGCATCGCCTCGGTGAATCCCTCGGGCTTGCCTCCGAGATTCGCCATCAGCACGGCGCGCAGCACTTCCCCGGCACCGGTCACGAACTCGCCCAGATCCGCGCCGCCATTCACCAGCCGCTCGACCAGAGGGAACACGCCGGCCGAATCGCGCTCGGCGACCACGCGCAACAGCTGGCCGTAGACGTCGTCCGGGATCAGACCGAGCACGTCGCGCACGCGGTCGGCGGTCACGGGCCCGGAGCCGAACGATACGACCTGATCGAGAATCGACAGCCCGTCGCGCATCCCGCCGTCCGCGCTCTTGGCGATCAGGTGCAGGGCGTCGTCGGCGGCCTCGAGTCGTTCCGCCGCCACGACCTGGCGCAGGCGCTCGACGATGGCGTGCGGGCCGATGCGCCGGAAGTCGAAGCGCTGCAGCCGGGACAGGATCGGCGCCGCGCTTTGCGCGATCTTCTGCGGCTCCGTGGTGGCGAACACGAATACGACCCCCGACGGCGGCTCCTCGAGGATCTTGAGCAGCGCGTTCCACGCTTCGCGCGTCAACATGTGGGCCTCGTCCACGATGTAGACCTTGTGTCGGCCCTCGGCCGAGGCGGCGTACATGGCGCGCTCCCGCAGGTCGCGCGCGTCGTCCACCCCGCGATTCGACGCCGCGTCGAGCTCCACCACGTCCAGGTTGGCGGCACCGGTCCAGATGCGCGTGCACGAGTCGCACTCGCCGCACGGCTCGCCCGCTACCCCGCTCGACTGCCGCCGCTCGCAATTCAGCGCCATCGCGAGGATGCGGGCCGCCGTGGTCTTCCCCACCCCCCGGGGGCCCGCGAACAGGTATCCGTGAGCAACGCGACCGCCGGCCACGGCGCCGCGCAGCGCGGCGGCCACGTGATCCTGGACGATCAGATCGGAGAACTGCTTGGGGCGGTACTTGCGAGCTAATGCGATCATAGGAGGCAATCTAACGCGGGAGGCAATCTAACGCGGAACGCGGAACGCATTGTCAAACGCGGAACGCGGAAGTCGGAACGCGGAACATCAGAGCCACGCTCCGGGCTCGACGGCTCACCTTCTGTTCCGCGTTCCGCGTTCTCACTTCCGCGTTCATAAGAGATGCCCCAGGCTCCCCGCAGCGACACCCGACGTCGTTTAGCGCTGCTCCCTGCGGGGGCCTGACGCGATTCACGACTGGATGGCCTGCGGACCTGGGGCACCGGGAAAGCTAGTGGGACAGGGAAGGGGAGAACAGGGACATCCTCCCACCTACGGACAGTGGGTCACTCCCGAGAGCGCGGCCCGCGCCACCGTGACGCTCACATCCTCACGCTGGCGCGACGCGACGACGACGAGGCTGGTGGAGCCCTCGTCCCCCGGGGCGATGCGCACGAGGCCGCCGCCGGCGCCAGTGCCGACGAATGTCACCTGCACCACGCCGCGGTCGCCCGTCGCCGCCTGCAGGCCCGTCACGACCGCGTCGTTGCCGAAAGCGTCCTGGGCCGTCACGCGCAGCACGGCGGCGCCGCCCGGCGCAAGCGAGATGCGGCGCTCGACCCGCGCCTCCCCGCAGCGCAGCGTGAGCTGCGCCGCGAGACCCGGCTCCGCGTACAGCGTCGCCTGCCGCTCGATCGTGCCCGCAAGCGCCTTCACCTCCACCGGCCCCACACGGGGGCCCAGCGTCACGTCGACGCGGACGCGCCCGCTCGTGTCGGTCACGACCCGCGGCGCCCCCAGCCGTCCGTTCGTCACCGACAGTGCGACCTCGTGCCCCGCGACGGGGAGGCCGGCCGAGTCGCGCAGCTCGAACAGGAGCGGCAGCGGCGGGTGCGTGCCTGCCGCCGCGTGCTGGCCCACGCCCAGCACGAACCCGCTCCGCACACCCGAAAGCGGGGGTCGGCGCGGCGGCGCTGGTGCCTCGCTGGGGCGCGGCGCGGCGGCGCGGCGCACGCACCCGTCGATCTCGCGCAGGACGGCCGGACCCGCCCCGAGGGCCACGAAATCGGCGCGATCTCTGCCGGTCGGCGTGAAGCGGAGACAGGTGCGACGGATCAGCGCGGCGAGCTCGTCAGGCGTGAGCGTGAGCCCCGAGAGCAGCCGGACCAGATCGGTCTTCCGCAGCGGCTCGCCGCCCAACCCCTGCGGACACGCCGGCGGTACCCAGAGCAGCAGGAACGGGAGGAGGAGCCGGGCGGCGCGCGCGGCCGCCACGACTACGGCCGGGCGCATCCCGACTGCTCGAACCTCCGCTCCACCGAATCGACGCCGGCGTACAACGCCTGATCGCGCCCCGCGCGCGCGCCATCGAGCACCCCGGCACTGCGGCGGGCCGTGGTGTACGCAATCCAGCGGCTCTCCACGAGCTCGAGACCGCGCGCGAGCCCGGCGCACGCCAGCTGCCTCCGGTCGAACTGCCGGGCCCGGTCCGTGAAATTGCGCACCACCTGCGTCAGCGAGTCGCCGGCCTGATCGAGCTTCGCGCGCGCCGGAGGCGGTCGCGGCGGGGGCGCCGGGGCCGCAGCGGTCGCGGGCGTCCCGGACGGTGCCGGTCGCGACGCCGCAGGCGGTGGTACGACTGGCGGGGGCTTCGGTGTCGGCCGCGCGGGGACGGGAGCGCGGCGCCGCAGACTGGCGACCAGGCCGGCCACCTTGCCGCCCAGCGCGGAGACCTTGGCGCCGATCGTGGACCCCACCCCGGTGAGGGTCGACCACTTGGGCAGCGGTATCTCCGGCTGGAACCACCAATACGCACCGGCAGCGAGGCCGCCCAGCACGAGCACGAGCAGCGTGCGCGTCAGCGCCCGTGGCAGCTGGCGCCTGCGGCGTGGCGCCCGTGGCTCGGGCGGTGCCTCGAGCTCCCCGGCAGCGTCCGCGACCGCGCGCTCCTCGAACTCGTCCGGCCAGTACGCCCCCGCGAGAGCGTCATCAGCCGGCGCGGCGGGGGCCTCTGCGGCCTCATGCTCCGGCTCCGGGTCCGACTCCGGCTCTGGCTCGGGCTCGGGTGCCGCTCGCGGCCGCACCGCCGCTCGTGGCGGGGGCGGTGCAGGAGGTGGAGGAGGCGGCGGAGGCGGGGGTGCGTGCCGGGGCGGCGGAGACGGGTGCGGCGGGGGCATGTCTTCGGCCGCCGTCAAGAATTTGAGCTCGCCGTCATCCGCGGGCGGGGGCTCACGGGGGGGGAGAGGCGCCGGCCGGGGCGGCGGAGGCGGAGCCGGCGTGAACTTCGCTGCGCCGGGTGGCTTCGCGGCCACGCGGGGCGAGACCTGCGTGATGGGGGCGGGAGGATGTGAGCCGGTAGGCGCCACCGGGTTGAACGCGCGGTAGTTCTTCCACGTCACGAACGAGCGTTTTTTCCCGTCGGGGCGGATCGACTCGGGCGCGAGCAGCTCGTAGAACGGCAGCGCTGTGTCGGTCCACGCTTCATCCGTGCCGGCGCGGAAGAACGACCCGGCGGGCTCCGCGGCATCCGTCCCCAACAGCAACGCCACCTGCCAGGGCTCGGCGAAATAATGCTCGTGCGTTTCGACGTCGTGTCCCGACAGGGTGAGCGGCAGCGGCGCGTGCGTGTGGTACCACCCGATGAGGCTCGCCCGCTGCTGCTCGAGTTGCTGCTGGATGTGGTCCCACAACCGCGTCACCACGTCGCGCGTGCGATCGCCATAGATCGCCTGGTTCAGGCGCAACGCGACGTCGATCACCAGGTAGGAGGTACCGGTCTCGGGGCACTCGCACTCGTCCCCGAGCAGAAACCCGAGGATGCCCTGGCCCGGGCGATGCGGCGTCGCCACGTGCTCGAGAATCGCGGTGAGGGCGGCCTGCGACAGGAAGACGGGAAAAGGGATGTTGCCGGGCCGTTTGGAGCCCCCGCTGGCGGGACTCCACAGGATCGACCGGCCGACGGGAATCGGCTGACGCAGCGGACCGTCCGTGCTCATCCGCTCAAGATACGGAAGACGCGGGAGGTTGTGGAGGTCAGCCCAGCTGCACCCGCTGCGAGCGCCGCATGCGGATGAGGTCGTACGTCTCCGCCACCTCGCCGCCCAGGAGGAACAGGTAGGCCGTGTAGTACACCCACAGCAGGAACAGGAACAGGGCGACCACGTTCGCGTCCGACGCCACGCGGTCCAGGGTCGCGAAGCGGGTCACGTACAGCGCGTACAGCCGCTTCGCGACCTCGAAGCCGAGCGAGCAGAACACCGCGGCCACGAGCGCCGTACGCCAGCCGATGCGCCGGCTGGGCATCAGCTTGAAGATCAGGAAAAACAGCAGCACGCCGAGGCCGAACGCCGTCGTTTCCAAACCGAAGCGCCACAGCCAGTCGAGCGCAAAGCTGCGGGTCACGCTGCTCGCGTTGCGCGCCTCCCAGGCAGTGAGCAGGCTGCTCAGCACGAGCAGCGCCCCGGTGGCGAGCACCATGACGAGATCGAGCAGCTTGGCCATGGGCCAGGGGCGCCGCTCGTCGGTGTCGAAGACCTCGTTCAAGGCGGCGCGCAATCCGCCGAACAGGCGGGTGGAGAACCAGAGGAACAAGGGGAGCGCGACGGCGGTGATGCGTACGCGGTGTCGCATGATGCCGCCCAGGGCCGCCTCGACCTGCGCGAACGCGGCGTCGGTGCCGCCTCCCAGCGTCGTGGGGAGCAGACGGGCGAGCAGCTCGTGCAGGTCCACCCGTTGGGTGGTGACCTGGTGCTCCACCAGGTACCCGACCGCCGCGAGCAGCACCGCGACGAAGGGGATGATGGTGAGCAGCAGGTCGAACGACAGGGCGCCCGCGAGAAAGGGAATGTTGTCCTCGAAGGCCGCTTCCAGGGTGCGGCGCACGACTCCGGTCGGCGACCGGTGCCAGCCGCCCTGGGCCTTCACGCGACGGGCTCGTCCTCCTCCTCGACGCCGCCACGCCGGGCGACGCGGCGGCGGCGCTTGGCGTCGGTCAGGCGGCGCGCCAGCGCTGCACGGGCCGTGGGCGCCCCCTCCTCGTCGTCGTCCGCAGCAACCAGCTCGCCCAGCTCGTCGATCTTTTCGGCCGCAAGCTCGCGCACCCGGCGCGCCAGCTTGGTGCGCGAGGCCGCGCCCGCCTCGGGAGCGAACAGGAATCCCAGCGCCGCGCCGATCACAACGCCGAACAGGAACGGCCCGAATCCGGTGCTCTGCTCGCTCACTCGCCCGCCTCCAGATCGTCGGGCGCCGCCACGGCGACCGGGCGCGGCTGCGCGTGCGACTGGAGCGGCGGCCGCACGAACCGATCGGTGGCGGCACGCGTGTTGGTCACGCGCAGCTGCTCGAATAGGAAGGCGAACGTCTTCTCGAGGTCGGCGGCAATGGCCGCCCGGACATCGCCCGGCAAGTCCCACAGGCGCCGCTTGAACGGGCCGATCGCTTTCTTGCGACTCTTGTAGTAGAACTGCTCCTCCGTATCGCCCTTCTTCCACTCGTCTTTGCACTCGACCTTGACCCAGTTCGTGATTTCGTGACGAAGACCGGCCGGAAGACTCGGGTGATCGAACACGATGTTCTGGAAGTTGGTCGCGAGGTGAATCTCGATCGCCTCGCACTTGGGAAAGTTGCCGAAGGCGTCGGGCGGGAGCGTAGAGGCCCCGTGTTGCACCGCGCCACCCAGACCGTACTTGGCGCGCGCGTCGCGCGACAGGGCTTTCAGCGCGTCGAGATCGAGCTGCACTTTGGCGATCGATCCGTCGGGCAGCACTACCCCGCCGTGGCTCGTGCCCGTCTGCACGGAGATCTTGCTGATTCCCGTGTAGTCGCCCAGGCGCCGCAGCGTCTGGACGTAGCCGTCCATGAACGCCTTCAGCTCGTGCACGTCCGAGTTCTTGCCGCCCACCTCCCCGATCTCCGCTCCCACCGACACCGTCACCCCTTCGGGCTCACGATCGCGGATGAACTTGGTCAGCTCGGCGGCGCGCTCGTAGTTGACCCGCTGCTGCTCGGGGAGCGTGGCCTGGGACAGATCCACCAGGGTCGACGTATCGACGTCGATGTTGTAGAAGCCCGCGTGCAGTTCTTCTTCGATGAGGGTGCGCAGCGCCTGCAGCTCGGCCTCAGGGTCGACGGCGTACTTCTTGGCGTTCACCTGCACGTGGTCGCCCTGGATGAACAGCGGCCCGGTGAAGCCCTCGCGCAGCGCCGCGGCGGTCATCACCGCCACGTACTCGGCGGGGCGCTGCTCGGTGTAGCCGATCTCCGAGCGGGCGATCTCGCAGATGAGCGCGCCCACGTCGAGGCGCTTCGCGACGCGGAACACGGCGCGCGCCGAGTCATACGCCAGCACCCGGATGTTCATCGCGGGCGTGGTGAACGCCGGCACCTCGCCCCGGCCGCGCGCCATGTAGAGCTCGTGAATCGACGCCGGTCGCACACCCGCGTGCTGCCCGATCTCCCAGATCAGCCAACGCGCCTCGTCACGCCCGGCGCCCGGGCCGAACACCGCCCGGCGCACCAGTTCGTCCATTGCCGCGCTCTGACGGACGGCGGGGCTCTGGAACCGTCGCAGCGTCGCCTCAGGTGATTCACCCATCGCTTCGTACCCTCCTTGCCGTCGAATCTAGCGCTTACACTGACCCCGGGCGCAAGCCCGGGGTGACGGGAAGCCTGCCCTACCCCGCGCCCACTTCGACAACCAGTCCGTCGTACGCCGGCGCGATGCCGGGAGGGAGGCGCGCCGCGAGCTCGGCGTGCGTCGTGTCGTGCGTCAAGTGCGTGAGGAACGTGCGGCGCGCACCGATTTGCTGCGCGGCCGCGACGGCCTCCGGAATCGAGAGGTGCAGCGGGTGCGGCCGGGGGAGCAGCGCATTCAGCACGAGTACCTCGAGACCCGCGAGCTGCGCCCGCGCCGGCTCGGGCACCGCCTTCGCGTCCGTGAGATAGGCGATCGAACCCACCCGGTAGCCGAGCACGGTGTCGCTTCCGTGCGGCAGCGCCACCGCCCGCACCGTCATACCGGCGACTCCCGCGTCGCGGTCGGGCTCGAGCGCGTGCGCGGCGAGCTGCGGTTTGCTCGTACCCGGCTGCGCCGGCGTGTGATCGAAAATGTAGGGGAATCGACGCGCCAGCTCGGACAACGTGCCCGCCGCCCCGTACACGTCGAGCGCCGCCCCCTGACGCACCGTGATCGCCCGCAGATCGTCGATGCCGTGCACGTGATCCGCATGGGCGTGTGTGAAGAGCACCGCGTCCACGGTGGCAACGCCGGCGGCCACGAGCTGCAACCGCAGCTCGGGCGGCGTGTCGATGAGCAGGCGCCGGCCTCCCGACTCGATCAGCGCGGCGCTGCGCGTGCGCCGGTCGCGCGGATCGGCGGACGCGCAGGTGCGGCATCCACACCCGATCTGCGGCACCCCGTACGACGTCCCCGTCCCCAGGAACACGAGCCTCACTTCACACGACCTCGACCTTGAGCAGGTTCGTGGCCCCCGAGACCTCCCACGGCACGCCCGCCGTCATCACGATGCGGTCACCGGCGTGCGCGTAGCCGCGCTTCAGCAGCAGATCGCGCACCACGGCGAGCATGGCGTCGTAGCTCGGCACGCGGTCCACCAGCACGGGCATCACACCCCACACGAGCGCGAGCTGGCGGTAGGTCTCCGGCTCCGTCGTCACGGCGAGGATCGGCACCGGGGCGCGCAAGGCAGCCACCTTGCGGGCCGTGAAGCCGCCCTTGGTGAGGGTCACGATGAGCGGCGTTTGCAGCATCCGCGCCACCGCGCTCGTTCCCAGCGCGATGGCGTCCTCCACCGAGACCGTCCCGCCCGGCGTCGCCCGGCGCTCGTCGCGTCCGGTGCCCACGCCCGCGGCCGGCCCGTGGCGCTCCATCTCCTTGATGATGCGGTCCATCGCGCGCACCGCCTCGAACGGGTGCGCGCCCGTGGCGGTCTCCGCCGAGAGCATGACGGCGTCGGTGCCGTCCAGGATCGCGTTGGCCACGTCGGAGGCCTCGGCCCGCGTGGGCCGCGGGTTGTGCACCATCGACTCGAGCATCTGGGTCGCGGTGATCACCGGCTTGCCGTGGCGGTTCGCCTCGCGGATCAGGCGCTTCTGCACCACCGGCACTTCCTCGAACGGGAGCTCGACGCCGAGATCGCCGCGCGCCACCATGACGGCATCGCACGCGGCGAGGATGCGCGGCAGGTCGTCGAGCGCCGTCGCCTTCTCGATCTTCGCGACCAGCTTCATCCCCGCGGGCACGAGCGTGCGCAGCTCGGCCAGGTCCTCCGCCCGGCGCACGAAGGAGAGGCCAAGGTAATCGGCGCCCACCGATGTCGCGTGGGCCGCGTCCTCCCGGTCCTTGTCCGTGAGCGCGGGCGCGGACACGTGCAGGCCGGGCAGATTCATGCCCTTGTTCGAGGTGAGCGTCCCGCCGTCCTCGACCCGGCCCTCGACCCGCGGGGGCGTGATGCGCGTGACCTCGACCGAGAGCAGTCCGTCGTCGAGCAGGATGCGGGCTCCCGGGCGGACATCGGTCGCGAGGTCGGCGTAGGTCGTGGGCAGCTCGTCGCCGTGCGCGACCTCTTCCGGTGCGAACACGACGGTCTCGCCGGGCACGAGCTCCCGCGGCTGGGGCAGCTTGCCGACGCGGATGCGCGGGCCCTGCAGGTCCACGAGCACGGCCACGGGCACGCCCGCCGCGTCCGCCGCCTGACGCACCGCGGCGATCCACCCAGCCCGCAGCTCCGGCGTCCCGTGCGACGCGTTCACGCGAATCACGTTCACGCCGGCGTCGATCAACCCGGCGATCTGCTCGGGCTTGCCCGTCGCGGGCCCTAGCGTGGCGACGATCTTGGTACGGCGAATCAGGGTCGTTCCCCTTCCGTGAGCGCCACGAGCAGCGCCGGCAGCACCACGCCGGCCGGTCCGCGGCAGGTGATATGCGCGGCGGGGGAGATCGCGCTGGGCTCGGGATTGACCTCGATCACCACGGCCCCGGCGCCGCGCGCGACCAGCGGCAGCTGCGCCGCCGGCTGGACCAGCCCCGACGTCCCCACCACCAGCATCGCGTCGCAGCGCGCGCTCCAGTCCCACGCCGCCGCGCTGGCCTCCTGGGGCAGCGTTTCACCGAACCACACGACGTCGGGCCGCACCGGTGCGTCACAGCGAAGGCAGCGCGGTGGCTCGCACTCGCCGTCCGCCTCCGGCGTCGCCACCTGGTCCGGGGGGAAAGGATGCCGCGCCGCGAGGCACGAGAACCGCTCGAGCGAGCCATGCAGCTCGACCACCCGGGTGCTTCCCGCGCGCCGGTGCAGACCGTCCACGTTCTGCGTCACGACGACAAGCTCGGGAACGATCCGTTCCAGCGCCACCAAGGCATGATAGCCGGCGTGCGGTACAGCCGCTCGCACCAGGCGACGCCGCCACGCGTACCATCCGAACACCCGGGCGGGATTGTGACGGAACGCCGCCTCGGTCGCGAGCTCCTCGGGGTCGTAGCGCGCCCACAGGCCGGTGAGCGCGTCCCGAAATGTGGCGATCCCGCTGTCGCGGGACATCCCCGCACCGGTGGTGACCACCAGGCACCGGGCGGCTCGCAGCGCTCGGGCTGCTGCCTGCACGGTCGCGTCGGCGGTTTTCAACATTCCAGGAGGGCAAGCTCGCTGTGGAAAACCCCACCGATGAAGTCGGCCCAGGGACCCGTAGGACGCGGCCTGCGAGAGCGGCGAGTCGCGCGGGATAATTGCTTACCAAGCGCAGGAATAGAGGGCAGACCTCAAGTGCTGTCTCGCGTGCGGCCGGCGCCAGTGCGCGTCCCCGGCCTCGTGCATAAAAATACCCACATTTGTAACCCGCATCTAGCGCACAACGCCGATCTGCTTCTCCTCCAACCGCCGCTTGAACTCCTCGAGCAGGTGCACGGCGCGCGCGATGCTCGACGCCGGGAGTCCCTCGATGGCGCGCGCCGCCAGGCGGCGCTCCAGTTGGCTGGCGCGCAGCAACATCTCCAGACCGCGCCGCGTCAGCGTCACCCGTACGCCGCGGTCGTCCTCCGGGTCGGGCGTGGTCTCCACCAGCCCCTTCGTTTCGAGCCGCTGGATGAACGTGGTGGCGGCGGCGCGGGAGACGTCCAGCTGGGTGGCGACGTCCTTGGGGCGCGCCCCGTCGGGGCCGCCCAGGTCCACGGCCGAGAGCACGGCGTGCGCCCGGTGCGACAGGCCGTAGGCGCGGAACGCCCGGTCACCGGCGTGCTCCACGGCGGCCCGCGCCAGGCCGATGGCGTCGGTGAGCTGCAGGGCGAGGGCGGAGCGGTCGGGCACGGAGGTTGGGGGGTGCGATAGTAGTTAATATGTTGATGGTTAATATACTAACTACGTCGCGGCGCGCAAGGCGTCTAGCAGGTCTCGCTCCAGTCCACCGGCGACGTCGCGCCGCAGCGGACGCACTTGAGGGTGGCGGGCTTGGCGGCGAAGTCCTGGCGGTAATGACACAGCGGGCAGACGGCGTAGGTGGTCGCCACGTCGCTCCCACGCGCTCCCGCTCCCAGAGTGGGCCGGAGCACGCCCGTGCGGGCCACGATGCTCCAGTGGTCGGGCGGCTCCGCCCGCACCGTCACGTCGGCGCGCGCGAGCCGCACCCGCTGCTGGCGCACCTCCACGACCACGTGCCCGTCGGGCGACTCCTCGACGATGGGGTACCACGCACCGCGGCGGAGGATGTCCGCCACGTTGTCGGCACATCGGGCCCAACCGAGGGTGATTCTCATGGACGTCTTGGCGACCCACATGATACTAGGTTTTGCTAGATTCCGTTATGCGCGAGCTCGGCCGCATCGTCCGCCTCCAGATCCAGCGCTCCTCGCTCAAGACCGGTGAAAAACCCCGGCGCGCCTACGACCCTGCCCCGCTGCTCGCGGTCGACCGCGTCGCGCTCGGTCCGGACGGTGTACTGGGCGAGGACGCGGGCGGGGCCTGGCTGGTGGACGTGCACCACCGCGCCCATCCCTGGACCAAGAACGAAGACGGCGTGCACGGCGTGTCGCTCGGCTTCACGTCGCACTACGCGCTGATGCGCGAGCGCTTCGGCGACCGCATCACACTCGGTTGCGCCGGAGAGAACATCATCGTCGAAACCACCGGCCGCATCGCGGTCGAGGACCTGGACGCGGGGCTAGCGCTGCTCGCGCCCGACGGCCGGCCGCTCGCGCGCCTCGAGGTGCTGCAAGTGGCGCACCCGTGTCGGCCCTTCACCGGATGGGCGCTCGGCGGCACGGTCGAGGCCGACGTGTTGAAGGAGCAGCTGCAGTTCCTCGACGGCGGGACGCGGGGGTACTACTGCCGGGGAATCGGGTCGGGGATCGTTTCGCTCGGCGGCCGGGTGGTGGTGCTGTAATCGGGAAAGGGGAAAAGGGAAAGGGGAAACGTGGAGGCCGATGCCCGCGCGTTTCCCCTTTCCCCTTTCACGTTTCCCGGCCTTTAGCTCATTTCGTCCCACGCCAGCGTCGCCTGCTTCTTGCACCGCTCGCACGTCAAGTCCTTCGCATCGGAGCCGAACCCCTGGCGGTGGCGGCAGGCGGGGCACACGGCGTACGTCAGCGGGAACAGCCGGCCGACCCGCTGGATCTCGCGCGCCTCGCAACGCACGACGCTCCAGCGCTCCGGAGGGTGATAGCGAATCTCGAGGAATCGCCGGTCGACCGGCACGTTCCGCCGATTGACGTCCAACACCACGATGTGACTCGAGGAGATACGGACGACGGGGTACCACGCACCGCGGCGCAGCAGATGCGCGCCGGGTCGTCCGACCCGCGCCCATCCCTTCGCCTGAAGGCGCGTGGGAGTCATGGGGCGGAAGGGCATGCTCACGACAGAAGCATACTCAGTTCGCGTCATGGAAGTCGTGACTGGGGTCACACTTACCGCTCACGGGAAGTGTGACGCATGACACGCGCGCGACCTCGAAATGACCCTCCGACGACACCGCCGAGCCCCCTCAGCCGCACTCCGAGAAGCCGCAGACGTGGCACTTGGCGCAGCCCTCGGCGAAGGCGAGCTGCGAGCCGCAGTCGGGGCAGGCCCCGATGAAGTCCTGCCCTTCCGCGCTGCGCTCGCTCACCGCCCCTTCGGCTGCGACGGCGCGCACCGCCGCCGGGGCGACCGCGCCACCTAACAGGTCCTGCTGCACGCCTTGTTTCTCCTGCATCCACTTCTCGATGGCGATGCCGATGGCGTCGGGCACCGACAGCACCTTGTTCGGCCCCAGGCCCACGACGCGGTCGGACGAGATGCCGCGCAGCTGGCGGTACACCTCGCGCAGCGGGATCCCGGAGCGCAAGGCGAGCGAAATGAGGCGGCCGATCGCCTCGACGTCCGCCATGAGGGCGCCGCCCGCCTTGCCGAGCGAAATGAAGACCTCGAACGGCTGGCCTTTGTCGTCCTCGGTGATGTTCACGTACATGGTGCCGAGCGGCGTTTCGACCCGCCGGGTCGCGCCCTTGAGGAGGTCGGGGCGCGACCGCTTGGCACGGCGCTGCAGGTTCTCGGCTTCGGCGTCGTGCAGCTTGACGCGCGTGCGCTCGAGCTCGGCCTCGAGCTCGGCGAGCCGGCCGAGCGCTTCCGCCAGCGCGTCCTTCCCCGAGCCCGCCGCCTGCTCCTGCACGTGTTTGGCCGTCGCTCCGGTCGAGAGCACCTGCATCTCGCGCGCACCGTCGCGATACACCGTCACGCCCTTGCAGCCGAGCTTGTACGCATACCGGTAGATCTTCTCGACGTACTCCTCGGTCGCATCGTTCGAGAAGTTGCACGTCTTGGAAATCGCGGAATCGGTGAATTCCTGGAATGCCGCCTGCATCTGGATGTGCCATTCCGGAGTGACGTCGTGCGCCGTCACGAACACCCGCTGCCACGTGGCCGGCACCTCGGCGAAGTGCATGTGGCCCGACCCGGCGATCCGCTGCATCAGGGCGTCGGAGTACCAACCTTCCTGCCGCGCGATCCGCACGAAGTCTTCGTTCACGTCCGGCATCAGCACGCCGGCCTGGTTCCGCATGAACGCGACCGCGAACAGCGGCTCGATGCCCGAGGAGCACCCCGCGATGATGGAGATCGTGCCCGTGGGCGCCACGGTGGTGAGGTTGCAGTTGCGCAGGCGGCGCATCGGCCGGATGCGCTCGCCCCTGGGCCCGCGCGCGCAGCTCGCGTCCGGTCCCCAGATCGACCGCTCCCACTCCGGGAACACGCCGCGCTGCTCCGCCAGCTTCTCCGACGCCGCCTTCGACTCTTCGTCCACGAACTCCATCACCCTGCGACCGAGCGCCACGCCCTCGTCCGCGTCGTACGGAATCCCCAGCCGCACCAGCAGATCGGCCCAGCCCATCACGCCCAAGCCGATGCGGCGGATCCGTTGGGCCAGCTGGTCGATCTCCGGGAGCGGATACTTGTTGGCATCGATCACGTTGTCGAGGAAGTGGGTGCACAGGTGCACCACCGTACGCAGCCGCTCCCAATCGACCTCGCCGTCCTTCACGAACAAGCCGAGATTCACCGAGCCGAGGTTGCAGACGTCGTAGGGGAGGAGCGGCTGCTCGCCGCACGGGTTCGTGGCCTCGTAGCTGCCAAGGTACGGTACCGGGTTGTAGTGGTTCGCCCGATCGATGAAGTACACGCCCGGCTCGCCCGTCTTCCACGCGCCGTGGACCACTTTGCGGAACACCTCGCGGGCGTCGAGCTGCCCGACCGCCTTGCCAGTGCGGGGATGCACCAGATCGTAGGCCGTCCCCTCCTCCACGGCCCGCATGAACGCGTCCGTGACCGCCACGGAGATGTTGAAGTTGGTGACCTGCGTGAGATCGTCCTTGCAGGCGATGAACTCGAGAATGTCCGGGTGATCGACGCGCAGGATGCCCATGTTGGCGCCGCGGCGCGTCCCACCCTGCTTCACCACGTCGGTCGACGCGTCGTACAACTTCATGAACGACACCGGGCCCGACGCCACGCCCATGGTAGAGCGCACCACGTCGTTCTTGGGGCGCAGCCGCGAGAACGAGAACCCGGTCCCCCCGCCCGACTGGTGCACTAGGGCCATCGCCCGCAGCGTGTCGTAGATGCCGCTCTGGCCGTTCGACAGCGCGTCGTCCACGGGCAGCACGAAACACGCCGACAGCTGACCCAGCGGGCGGCCGGCGTTCATCAACGTGGGGGAGTTGGGCATCCAGCCCCGAGTCGCCATCAGCTCGAAGAAGGTCTCGGCCAGCCCCTCCACCGCTTTGTCCGAGGCGCCGTAACGCCGGTCCGGCTCGGCGATCGTGCGCGCCACGCGCCAGAACAGGTCCTCGGGCCGCTCCACGGGCCGCCCCTGGTCGTCCTTCATCAGGTAGCGGCGCTCGAGCACGGTGATGGCATTAGGGCTCAAGTCGAGCGTACCAACACGGGTCGAAGCAGTCATGCAGGCTCGTCCCTTTCGGTGAGAGCGTCCGAGAGCGTGGCGATGTATTGAAATTTAACCGAGCGCCTGCTCAAAAAGCGCGGGAGGTCAAGGTAGGCACGGCGAGCAGGTCGGGCAAGACTCCCGGACGGCCGCATACCTGTATGGGGTTTAGCGAATTCACATCACAAACTTGGTCGGGCCACCGGGTAGGTCCCCGCCCGATGCCGCTCGGCCTGCATCACGTAGTGCTCCCACGTCTGCCGGATGCGCTCCCGCAGCGCGTCGTCCACCGCCCGCGTCACCCGGGCCGGCACCCCCACGACCAGCGAGCCGGGCGGCACCCTGCTCCCCTCGGGGACGACCGCGCCCGCCGCGACCACACTGCCTGCTCCGATTTGCGCCCCGTTGAGCAGCACGCTCCCCATGCCGATCAGGCAGTCGTCCTCGACCGTGCAGCCGTGGAGAATGGCTCGGTGCCCCACGCCGACGCGAGCGCCGACGCGCGCCGGCAGCCCCGCATCCACGTGCACGATCGCGCCGTCCTGCACGTTGGTCGCCTCGCCGATCACGATCGCGTCCATATCGCCGCGCAGCACGGCGCCGTACCACACGCTGGCGCGCGCGGCGAGCGTCACGTCCCCCAGCACGACCGCGCCCGGGGCGAT
>QHTP01000029.1 GCA_003220855.1 Gemmatimonadota bacterium | reverse complement strand
ACGGTCGGGTCGGCCTCTAGCCGCATGCCCCGCTTGAGCCGATTCTGGTACACCGCGGAGATGAACGGCCGGTCGGGGTCGTAGCGGACCTCCGATTCGATGATCGACGCCAACGTGACGAGCTGATGCCGTGAGAAATGCAGCGAATCGAGCCGCGCCTGCCACTCGGGGCTCCACTGCTGGATGAACTGGTGGGTCATCACTCGCACCAGCTCGTGTGCTCCGATGCGCAGCGGCAGGAGGTACGTGGTCGGGAACAGATATCCCTCGGCGCTCGCGGCCGCGTCGGGGAGCCCGAGCTGCGCGAGCAGGGCGGAGTCCTGCGCCGCGTCCAGGAACGAGTCGCGCGGAATGTGCAGCCCCCGGTGGGCGAGGTCCGCGATCTCGGCGAGCCGCAGGCCCTCGCGCACGGTGAAGCGCTGCTCGACGCCGCGACCGCGCGCCAGCGCCCCCACCACGTCCGACCACGCCTCGTCCTGGCGCAGCAGGTAGACGCCGCTCTTGAGCGATCCGGCGAGCCCGCGCAGCCTGGCGTACAGCCGGAACACGCCCGGATGGTCGATGACACGGTTGGCGGCGAGGGAGTCGACGGCGGTCTCGAGGGAAGCGCCCGGGGGGACGGTCACGGTTACCCGTGGACCATCGGAAGACCCGCACGCCGTGGCTGCGCCGACGAGCAAGATGCCGAATGCGGAATGCGGAATACGGAATCCATGCACGAAGCTCGTGTCGCCATTCCGCATTCCGCATTCCCCATTCCGCATTCTCACAGCGCGGACCCCCGCCTCGCGTCGAGATAGTGCTGCAGCAGCACCGTCGCCGCCAGCGCGTCCACCCCGTCCTTCCGGCCCCGCGTCGACCCCTCCAGGGCGCGCACCGCCTGGAGGGCGCGCGCCGTCGTGAGCCGCTCGTCCCACAGCGC
Organism: Gemmatimonadota bacterium; assembly: GCA_003220855.1. GTDB lineage: Bacteria > Gemmatimonadota > Gemmatimonadetes > Gemmatimonadales > GWC2-71-9 > AG41. The sequence continues at coordinate 15,475 of QHTP01000029.1, read as the reverse complement.
CACCGGTTTGCCGGAGTGCTGTGCGATTGCCGCCGCCAGGGTGCGGGCCGCGGTGGCGGCGTCGCCATCCGCGCCGTCCTGGTCGAGCGGCAGGCCGACCACCACGCCCGTGACGGCGTGGAGATCGAGCAGCGTGAGCAGCTGGCGCATGGGGAAGCGCTTGCCGGTGCGGCGGGTAAGGGTCGTGAGGGGTTGGGCGAGCGTCTGCGTCTCGTCGGACAGGGCGAGGCCGATGCGGCGCTCTCCCCAGTCCACGCCGAGCAGCCGCCCCGGCCCCCCCTCCCCGGTCATCCCTGTTGCATCGTCTGGAAGAACTCGGTGTTGTTTTTCGTCCGCTTCATCCGCTCGAGCAGGAACTCGATGCCTTCGACGGGCGGCATGTCGGCCAGGAAGTTGCGGAGCAAGTACACCTTGTTGAGCTCTTCCTTGGTGAGGAGCAGCTCCTCCTTGCGGGTGCCGGAGCGCTGCACGTCGATGGCGGGGAAGGTGCGGCGCTCGGCGATACGGCGGTCGAGAATCACTTCCATGTTGCCCGTGCCCTTGAACTCCTCGAAGATCACCTCGTCCATGCGGGAGCCGGTGTCGATGAGCGCCGTACCCACGATGGTCAGCGACCCGCCGCCTTCGATCTTGCGCGCCGCCCCGAAAAACCGCTTGGGCTTCTGCAGCGCGTTGGCATCCACGCCGCCCGAGAGGATCTTGCCGGAGTGGGGCACCACCACGTTGTGCGCCCGGCCCATGCGCGTGATCGAGTCGAGCAGGATCACCACGTCCTTGCCGTGCTCGACCAGGCGCTTGGCTTTCTCGATCACCATGTCGGCGACCTGGACGTGACGGTCGGCCGGCTCGTCGAACGTGGACGAGATCACTTCCACGTTCGGTCCCTTGACGTTCTCCTCCATGTCCGTCACCTCTTCGGGCCGCTCGTCGATCAGCAGCACGATGAGGTAAACCTCGGGGTGGTTCTCGATGATGGAGTTCGCGAGCTTCTGCAGCAGGATGGTCTTGCCGGCCTTGGGCGGCGAGACGATGAGGGCGCGCTGTCCCTTGCCGATGGGGCTGAGCAGGTCCAGCACCCGCATCGACAGGTCGCCGTCCTTGCGCTCGAGCTTGAGCCGCTCCTCGGGGTAGCGGGGCCGCAGGTTCTCGAACGCGACCCGGTGCTTCGCTTTCTCCGGCTCGTCCCCGTTCACCACCTCGACCTTCAGCAGGGCGAGATAGCGCTCCCCCTCCTTGGGAGGCCGCACCTGTCCCATGATCGTGTCGCCGGTGCGCAGATCGAACCGCTTGATCTGGCTGGGCGAGACGTAGATGTCGTCGGGGCCGTACAGGTAGTTCCAGTCGGGGCTGCGCAGGAACCCGTAGCCTTCCGGCAGGATTTCCAGGACGCCTTCGCCCCGCAGCACCGTGTCCGAGTCGAGCAGGGACTGCTCGATGCGGAAGATCAGGTCTTGCTTGCGGAGCCCCGAGTAGTTGCTGATGTTCAGGGTTTCGGCCATCGCGTGCAGCTCCGCGACGGATTTTCTCTTCAGCTCAGCGATATCCACGTGTGTCGTTGCTCCATGCTACGGCGGGCGAAACCCCGGGGTGGGGGAGTGAGCGCGGTGATGTTGAAAATGGAATCTGGGAATTCGAAGGAGTACGAAACAACTATTTTAGGCTACCCCGAAGTCCCAGTCAAGAGCGCCGCGTGACCCTCGGCGACTTTCTGGTAGCGTGGCGGACCGTGTCCCTGCCGGACCGCGAAGTCGTTGACGCACTTGTACATCCGATGCACGCCGGCCCGTCCCCGGCGCTCGCACAGGTGCTCCGACAGTGGCCCGGCGGGTACTACTGGTCGAACGAGCCCGACGGGCGCCACCTGGTGCTCACCCGCCCGCTCGCCCGCCGACGCGAGCGGTGGGGGCTCCACCTGGCCCTGTTTCTGGCGACGCTCTACACCATCACGTTCGCCGGCGCGGTGCTGGCCAACGGCATTCCTTACACCGGTGTTCTGGTGTTCTTCACCAGCGGCTACCCCGGATATCCCGGCTTTCTCCAAGCCTGGGCCAGCGGGCTTCCGTTTGCCGCCCCGCTGCTCGCCATTCTCCTGTGCCACGAGCTCGGGCACTACGTGGTCGCGCGCCGCTACCAGCTGGACGTCTCACCCCCGTATTTCATCCCCGTGCCGATGTTCCCCACGTTCATCGGCACCATGGGCGCGTTCATTCGGCTGCGCACCGTGCTGTCGGACCGCCGGCAGTTGTTCGACGTCGGCGTGGCCGGGCCGATAGCTGGATTCCTGGTCGCGCTGCCCGTGCTGGCAGCGGGACTGGCGTTGAGTCATCCGGTCGCTCCCCAGGAGGGTTTCCGCGGACTCGCCGTGTATTTCGCCGGCGGTCCGCAGATTCCCCTGGGCGACTCCCTGATCACGCTGCTGCTGCAGCGGTTGGTGCTCGGTCGCGCGGTCGCCGTCAGCGTCCATCCCGTCGCCTTCGCGGGATGGGTCGGGATGCTCGTCACGATGCTGAACCTGCTGCCGATCTCCCAGCTCGACGGCGGGCATGTGCTGTACGCAACGCTGCCGCGCTGGCATCAGCGGATCGCCTTCGTGTTCTGGTGCCTCATCATCCTGCTCGGACGCTGGTGGTCGGGGTGGTACGTGTGGGGCGTGCTCGTGCTGGTCTTGGCACGGGGGCGTCTGGCACATCCGCCGGTGCTCGACGCGGAACGGCCGCTGCCCGCGTCGCGGCGCCGGTTCGCGTGGGTGGCGCTGGCGCTGTTCGTCGTCACCTTCGCACCGATCCCGTTCCGGATCTAGGGGCTCGGGGTTCGGGCCTCGAGGCTCGGACGTCACCCGCGAGTCCCGAGGCCCGAGCCCCCATTCTATTGCGTAAGTCTCCGACTCTTATATCTTTGCACAAACCAGCCCTAGGCGCCGCATGCCTGCACAGCCGGCACGCTTCAACGCACCTGACTCGGGCGACGCGGTCGTCCACGACCTCCCCCCCATTCGCTTCGACGGACAACTCATCCCCATTCGCCTCCAGGTGCGCCGCAGCGAGGACGGCGTGTGGCGGGGTCGGGTCTTGTTCGGGGCGGCGGACACCGAGGCGGAGCGGGCGACGGCCGAGATCTTCTGCGCCACGTCGGAGCCGGACCTGTGGCAGGCGGTACGGGACCTGCGCGACCATCACCTGCGCGATCTGTATCGGTCCCTGCTCTAATGGCCGACCCCCCCCCAGACCAGATCCGCAAGCTCCGACATGACCTGTCCAACCCGCTCGCGGCCATCCTGGCCGAGACGCAGCTGCTCCTCTTGGGGCAGGACAAGTACGATGGGGAGACGGTCGCGGGCCTGAAGCAGATTGAAGCCCTGTCGCGCAAGATGCGCGGCATTCTCGAAGCCCTGGACCGCTAAACCGGTGAATCGGTGAAGCGGTGAAGCGGTGAAGCGGACGCCGTGAGTCGGCGCCACCGGCCGCGGTTCTGCGCACCCGCCCAATGGTGGCGCCCCATGAAGGCGTTGTGCGTTATCCGTCCGCCCTGGGGCGGGAGCCGTTGGTCAGGTAGAGCGCGAGCAAGACGGCCGTGGCGGCGCTGGTGGCGAGCTTGAAAGGAGCGGGGGCGTCGCTCGCGGAGAGCAATCCTTCGATCGTGCCCGCGAGCGCCAGCAGCAGGACGGCGGCTCCGACCATGCGGGCGGCCCGGCGGCCGGCGAGCACCAGCGCATCGCGCCGGGTCAGGTCTCCGGGCGCGAGGAGCGCCCGGGCCACGAGCAGCCCGGCACCGCCGGCGATGAAGATCGCCGAAAGCTCCAGCACGCCGTGGCCGGCGACGAAGGTGAGCAGCCACCCGGCCAGTCCGTAGTTCGCGAACAGCCCCAGCACCGCGCCGAAGAACAGCCCGTTGAACACGAGCAGCAGCAACGTGCCGATGCCCGCGGTGATCCCGAGCGCGAAGCCCAGGAACGCCACTTGCACATTGTTCGTGATGATCCGCGAGGCGATGAACGGCAGGTACATCGAGGGCGCCTGCGCGTAGCCGATTCCCTGCGCGCGGTTTTCGACTCCCGCGCGCGCGCGCGCCAGCATCTCGTCGGGGAGCACCTGCTCCGCGATCGCGGGGCGCTCGCGGATGAGCACGTATCCGGTCATGGCCGGAACGGCGAACACGAGGAGGGCCGTCACCACGTACGCGCGCGCGGCCACCACGGCGGCCGGCAGCTCCCGCAGAACGAGCCGGACCACGTGGACACGGTGGCCGATGTGCCGGCCGTAGATCGCATTGTGGCCGGCGCTCACGACGCGCTCGAGATACTCGAGCACCCTGGGGTCGACTCCATACGTACGGGCGCGCGCCAGATCGGCCGCCACTTCGCGATAGCGCGCCGCGAACGCGGGAATCTCCGCTGCACCCAGCTGCTTCAGGCCGAACCGCTCCGCTCGAGCCGCGAGGGTGCGGAACGCCTCCCAGGAATCTCGCTTCCGCGTCACGAAGCGCTCCGCCGCGACGGTCGTTCGTCCGGCACCGTCGGTCCGTCGCGTGGCCAGGCGGCCGCTCCGTTTCTCGAACTCCGCCGTGTGGAGCCGTACCAGGAACGCCTCCGGATCGGCATCCCGCCGGGGAACGCGCGGGGCGAACCGGGCCGCCAGCTCGGCGGTAAAGCGACGGCGCAGAGCGCCGTCCAGTCCCTCCAGGCGCTCGAGGTACTGGTCCAGCAGGCGGAACTCCTCGTCGCTGAGCTCGGGCGGTCCGGTCTCGAGCGGTTCGGCCCCCGGCTCCCGATCGGCGGACACGCCACCCAGCTGGACGTCCTCGGGCCGGTCGCGCGCGACCACCGTTCCGGCCACGATGTCGCCCAGCCGCTTGTTCTGCGGATGGAACAGCACGAAGGTGAGGCCCACCAGGCCGAACGGGGGGGGGAGCGCGTCGACGACGCGGATCAGGTTCCGCACCGCGGCGGCCGCGAACGTGATCGGGTGCCCCGTATCCATCACGACGCGAATGCCCATGAGGCGCTTGCCCGGCGTGCGGCCGTGGTTGAGCGCCTCGAACAGCAGGAAATAGCACCAGAACAGGAGGAAGAGGGCGAGCACCGCGAGCACCGCGACGAGCGTCGACCACGGCCCGGGTGACTCGCGCCCCGTCGAGAGCGCCACCAGCGCCAGGCCGAGCCCGACGTACAGCACCGCGAGGAGTACCGCGTCGCATGCGGCGGCGGCGATGCGCGATCCCACGCCGGCGAGCTCGAGCTCGAGCACGAGGTGTTCCGGCGTCTCGATCGCGAGGCGCCGCGCGAACTGCGGGACCGTCGGGGCTCGCGGGGCGGGCATTCGGGAGTCATCTTAATCACGAAGGAGGACCCATGGCTACCACGCAGCTCCGGCCGATGGCGTTAGGCGAGATCCTGGATGCGTCGTTCGCGCTGCTGCGACGTCATGCCGGCGTCTTCTTCGGCATCGCCATCGTGTGCCAGGGCCTCCCGACGGCGCTGAGTCTGTTCGTCCAGCTCGGAGGCGGTCCACAGCAGCATTTCGGGCTCTACCTGCTGTCGCAGCTGCTGACCTTCGTGGGGTACCTGCTCGTCACGGGCGCCTCCATCCGGGTGGTGTCGCAGGCATACCTCGGCCACGAGCCCTCGATGGGCGATGCGCTCGATTTCGCCCTGTCGAAGATGGGCCGCAGCTTCAGCGCCGGCTTCGCCTCGGGCATCCTGACCGTCCTGGCGTGCTTCCTCCTCATCATTCCCGGGATCGTCGTCGCCTGCGGCCTGTGCGTCGCGGTGCAGGCCGCCGTGCTCGAGCCGCTGCCGGGCGGGTCGGACGGCGTGGGCCGTTCCTGGAAGCTCACCAGCGGATTCAAATGGAAAGCGTTCGGACTGTACTTCGTGGTCACCGTCCTGCTCATCCTCTTCTTGCTGGGGTTCGGCGTGATTGCCGGCGTCGCCGCCGCCCTCTTTCCCCCGCTGACGGTGCCGGCGCTGATCGGCCTGGGCCTGATCTCCCTCTTGCTGTATCCGTTCATCAGCTGCGTCTTCACCCTGTTCTATTACGACCTGCGGGTGCGCAAGGAAGCGTTTGACTTGGAGCTGCTGAGCCAACACCTCGGGGTCGCAGCCGCGAGGGCGTGAGCGTCACGCCTCAGGCCGCCGATCCGGACTCGCTGCGCGCGGCGCTCCGCACCGTCTTCGCGGCGCGCGAGTACCGCTGGAGCGAGCCCAGCAGCACGTGGTCCTGGCTGCTCACCCAGTGGCATCGCGTGATGGACTGGCTCGAGGGGCTGCGCCTCGTCTTTCCGGTTCGCTACTATATCGTGCTCGGCGTCCTGACCCTGGCACTCGTTGCTTCGCTCGCGCACCTCGGCTGGGTGCTGTGGCGCTCGTTGCGGCCGGGCGAGCCGGTCCGCCCGCACGCGCCGTCCGCCGCCCAGCTGCGCGACGCCGTCTGGTATGCGGCGGAAGCGCGGCGCCTGAGCGCCGCGGGCCGGTTCGCCGAGGCGCTCGGGGTTCGCTTCCTCGCTGCGGTGCTCGACCTCGATGAGCGTCGCATCGTGCAGTTCCATCCGTCCAAGACTCCCGCGGAGTACACGCTCGAAGCACGGCTCGACGCCGACGGGCGCTCGGGGCTGACTGAGCTGGTGGCGAGCTTGTATCGCCACGTGTTCGGGGGGACGCCGTGCGATGCCGAAGAGTGGCACCGCTTCGACGCGCTGGCCGCCGGGCTCGGGATCCATGCTGCGACGCGGTGAGCGGGCGGTCGTCCTCGGGGCGATCGTCGCGGTGGTACTCGCCGCGGTCGCCGGCGTGGTGACCGCACCCACCCGGGATCTGGAAGACCCCCGGCTCTCCACCTACCTGGCCGGACCGCACGGCGCCAAAGGCCTGGCACAGACCCTCAGGCGCCTCGGGATGACGGTCGAGCAGCGGCGACACCCCTACTTCGACCTCGCGAGCGACAGCGCCCAGCCCCGCCGGGCGGTCCAGCTCGCGTTCCTCGACATCGACCGCCCTACCGCACGTGAGCTCGCCGCGGTGCGCGACTATGTGATGCATAGGGGACGGGTCTTCGTCGCTGGCGTGACGGGGATCGAGACCTGCTTCGGATACCATTCCCGACGCCTGCGGCGTGGAGCGGCAGCGGATTCGAGTCCCGTCCTGAGCGGTGCCTGGCGTCTCCCTCGTGCCGGTCGCGCGCTGGTACGGACGCCGGCCGAGTCGCTCGCGGCCGGGACGGCGGAACGTCCCGATGGCGATCAATGCACACCCCGTCTCGCCGTTCGCGTGGACACCCTGCTCGGCACGAGAGGCGGTCGTCCGCTCGCCATCCGCCTCGGGTTTGCGTCGGGCGGTGAAGCGATTCTGCTCGCCGACGGCGGGTTGCTGACGAACCGCTCGCTCAAGGAAACCGACGCCGGCCTCGCGGTGCTCCCCTGGTTTGCGGACGGGCGCACGCGCCGAGTGGTCGTCGACGAGTATCACCAGGGGTTCGGCTCGGGCGGCTCGCTGCTGGCGGCGTCGGCGGCCTGGCTGGTGGGCCATCCCGCGGGGTGGGCCATCCTCCAGCTCGTAGGCGTGGCGCTCGTGGCCCTGGCGGTCGTGGCCGTGCGGTTCGGACCCCCGCGCTCGGGCGTCGAGCGGCGGCGGCGATCACCGCTCGAGCATCTCGACGCGCTGGCGGCCGGGCTCGAAGGAGCCGGGGGTGTGGACACGGCGGTGGCGCTCACAGTGTCGGGGTTGCGGCGGCGTCTCGGTCGCGCCGGCGCCCTGTCCGTCGAGGGCCAGCGTTCCTGGCTCGCGGCGCTGGAGCTGGGGCTGCCGACGGCCGCCGGGCGCAACGCCGTGCGGGCGCTGCAGCGCGCGATCAACCAACCCGGCGGTCCCGAGCGCGCGCTCGCGGCCGCCCAAGCGGTGGAGGACGTGTGGGAGGAGCTTCGCCCGCAGACGACGCGCGCGGCATCCTAGACGCGCTCGATCGCGTGATCCTGGGGCAAGCGGCGGCGACCCGCGACGCCCTCGTGTGCCTGCTCGCCCGCGGCCACGTGCTGCTCGAGGGCGTGCCGGGCACCGCCAAGACCCTGCTGGTGCGGACCCTCGCGCTCGCGCTCGACGTGAAATTCCAGCGCATCCAGTTCACGCCGGACCTCATGCCCGCCGACATCACCGGGGTCACCCTGCTCACCGGCGCGCGCGAGTTCACCTTCCGACCGGGTCCGATCTTCGCCGATCTGGTGCTGGCCGACGAGATCAACCGGGCTCCCGCGAAGACGCAGGCGGCGCTGCTCGAAGCGATGCAGGAGCGCACCGTCACCGTGGACGGCGTGAGCCACCCGCTGTCCGCGACGTTCACCGTGTTCGCGACACAGAACCCCGTCGAGTTCGAAGGCACGTACCCGCTCCCCGAGGCCGAGCTCGACCGTTTCATGGCCAAGGTGCTGGTGGGCTACCCCGACTCGGACGCCGAGCGGGGCGTTCTCGAGCGCACCGTTCAGGGCTTCGAGGCGGACCGGCCGGCGACCTACGGCGTGAGCCAGGTGACCGACGCGGCGGGCCTCGAGCGGCTGCGTGCCGCGGTCGAGGCCGTGCGGGTCGCGTCGCAGATCACGGCCTACATCGCGGGCGTCGTGCGGGCCACGCGAGAAGCCGCGTCGTTCACGCTGGGCGCGAGCCCACGGGCCGGCGTGGCGCTCCTCAAGGCCGCGCGTGCGGCGGCGCTGCTGGACGGGCGCGACTACGTCATCCCCGACGACGTGAAACGGCTCGCCGCCGCGGTGCTGCGCCACCGGGTGAGCCTCGCGCCCGAGCTCGAGCTCGAGGGCGTCACGCCGGACGCGGCGCTCAAGGCGATCCTCGACAAGACGGAGGTGCCGACCGCGTGACGCCGCTGGCGTGGCTCGCGTACCTCGCGATCGTCGCGGCGTTCTGGGGCATCTGGTACTTCGTCGGCACGCGGGCGGGGGTGCTCTGGACCCGGCGCGCGCTGTGGGTGGGCGCCGTCTGTGCGCTCGCCGGCCTGGCGGCGCTCTGGATCCCCTGGGGCCTCGACGCCATGCTCGTCGCCGACTTGACGCTCGTCGCGGTCGTGTGGCTGGACGCGGCGCTCGCGGCCCGCCCCGGGCGCGCCGGGCTGGGCGTGTCCCGCGACGCCCCTCCGGCCTTTTCGGTGGGCCGCGAGGCCGACGTGTTCTACCGCTGGGTCAACGGCACCCGGCGCACGGCCCGCTTGCGGGTGCGCGAGCTGCGGCCCGACGTGCTGGGGGGCACCCAGGCGCCGCGCCGCATCGCCGTGCCGCCGCTCGGTACCGCGGGCGACCGCGTCGCCGTGCGGCCGGCACGGCGCGGTCGGGGGCGCGGGGGTGGGTTCGCGCTGGACTCGATCGGTCCGCTCGGACTGGGAGCGCGGCGCGACCGGATCGACCTGCCGTGGGACGCGACCGTGTATCCCCCCCTCGTCACCGCGCGCCTCCAGGCGTCGGTGGCGCGGGCGCAGCGGCGTCGCGAGCAGGGCATCACGCCCCTGCGGCAGCTGGGCGAGGGCCGTCTGTTCGAGTCGCTGCGCGACTGGGTGCCGGGCGACGACCTGCGGCACATCGACTGGAAGGCCACGGCCCGCCGCGGCAAGGTGATCACGCGGCAGTACGAGGCGGAGCGGCGCCAGCAGGTGCTGCTGGTGCTCGACACCGGCCGGCTGCTCACGGCGGAGATCGCCGGCCTGTCGCGGCTCGACTATGTGGTCCGGGCGGCGCTCGAGCTGGCGTACGCGGCGACGCAGCACGACGACAACGTCGGCGTGATGGCGTTCGCGGACGGGGTGCAGCATTTCGTCGCGCCGCAGCGCGGCCGGGCGGCGCTGAAGCGCGTGCTCGACGTGCTCGCGGTGATCGAGCCCACGCTCGTCGAGCCCGACTACCCGGGGGCGTTTCGGTACCTCGCCGCCCGCAACCGCAAGCGCGCGCTCACCGTGTTGTTCACCGACGTGATCGACCGCTTCGCGTCGGATGCCCTGGTGGCGAACGTCGTCACCCTGCGGCCGCGCCACCTGCCGCTCGCCGTCACGCTCAAGAATCCGGAGATCGAGCAGGTCGCGACGCTCCGGCCTGCCGCGGCGCACGACGCGTTTCGCAAGGCGGCGGCCGAGGAGCTGCTGCGCGCGCGGGAGGAAGCGCTGGGACACATGCGGCGCGCGGGGGTGCTGGTGCTGGACGTCGCGCCCCAGCGGGCCGCCGAAGCCGTGGTGGCGCAGTATCTCGACTTGAAGCGCCGCGGACGGCTCTAAGTGAGACGCGTCATGGGCGTCGCACCCGGCGATTATTAGATTGACTGCCGACCTCGGCGGACATCGGCGAATGCGACATGGGCGCGGCCTGGCGGCGACAGCGCTGTTGATCGGTTGGGTTCTCGTCGCGACCTGCGTCTACCCCACCGAGCACGACTCGTCGGTCCATGTAAGTCTCAGGGCGCTCAAGATCCTGCTCCGGGGCGCCGATTCCACCGCGAAGGCGACGGCCTGGCAGATCGTCGCCCCCGGCGACTCGCAAAAAATCCCGAACGTCACGTTCGTCTGGTCCAGCAGCGACCCCACGGTGGCGACCGTCGACCAGACCGGACACGTCGTCGGCGTCAATTCGGGCAAGGCGATCATTCGGGCGGCGGCGCGGAACTTCGACGCGGCGGCCCTGCCGGGCGTCGATACACTGCGAGTATCGGCGCCGCTCGAGGTCGACAGCGTCCGACCCAAGATCGTCAAGTACGGCGAGAAGCTCACGATCTACGGCGTCGGCGTGGACTCCATCTTCTTGGCGTCCTTGGCCGGCGTGAACCTGATTCACGTGCCGTTCTCGGACAGCGTGTTCAAGGTCGGCACGGCGCGCGCGCGCTTTTGGGTGCCGCCACCCGCGACCACGGATTCGCTCTTCTTCCTGGGGTTTTCCGGAGGGCAGGGCGTCTTCAACTTCGTGCACGGAGACACCACAAAGGTCATCGAGCGCGATATTTATGAGCCGAACGACACCATTCCGAGCGCCATCGACTTGGACGGGCCCCGACCCTTCCCCGTCACCAACACCGCCCTCGACTCGCTTTTGTTCTTCAACCCGGCCCTCGCCTTCGAGACGTTGAAGCGCGGCCAGACGACGGGCGCGGACTGGTATAACTTCACGCAGGCGGAGACGCGGAGCCTCACGATCATTCTGACGGCGCCCCAGATTGCGGGCACGTTCTCGACCTTCTTGACCGATTCACTCGGCTGGAACGGTGCCGCCAAGACGTACTTCATCGGCAAGAACTCCTGGACCTTCGGGCCCGGGTCGCACAGCTGTCACGGCGCGCGGTTCTCACCGTCGGAAGGCGCAGCGGATTCGACCATCGTCGCCTTCAAGAACCTCCCGCTGGGTGCCCTGGACGGAATCGCGGTTTACGCGACCGCCGGCCGCTACGGGTTGGGGGTGATCGCGGGGTACCAGAGCGAGCTGCCGGCGGACGCGCACGAGGACGACAACTCGTGCAACGCCGCGGACCTGCGTGATACCATCCCGGCTCCGTTCCGCGACACGCTGACGATCGAGAACCCGCACGACGTGGACTGGATCAGGTTCCACTACACGAGCGGCGCACTCGGGACGAGCGCGCAGTTCCGACTGCACGCACTTCCGGGAACCAACCCGGATTCCTTGAAAGACCTCGACCTGTACGTCATGAACGTACCGGCGCCTGGGGATACCGCGGTGAAGCTCGTGCTTGCCGATACCGCGGCCGGCTCGGACGTCAATCGGACTATCTCGCTTGCGACCGGAGATTACTACCTGGTTGTCGTGGATTTTGCAGGCACGACCACGACCTACGAGCTCTGCGTCGGCACCGTCGACCTCCTGGGCGCAGGGTTCTGCAACACGTCCTTCCCGTCACCGCCTGCCGCGTCCAGCCGCGGTGCGCCCCTGCGCGTCAAGCCCCGCATCTCCGGGCGCCCCGCCGCCCCGCTCCTGCGGAGCCGCCGATGACCAACGGCGTACTCGCGTGCTTCCGCTGCCACACGCCGATCCCTGAGAACAGCAAGTTCTGCTCGACGTGCGGTGCCGACGTTTCTGGCGGAGACGGGCCCACCAGCACCAGCAGCGTGGACATCGTTCGTGAGCGGCTGCAGCGCATCATCGAGGGCAAGTACCGCATCGAACGCCTGCTGGGCAAGGGCGGAATGGGCCAGGTCTTCCTCGCCCACGACCTCACGCTCGAGCGCGAAGTGGCGATCAAAGTCCTGCCGCCCGACGTCGCCCAGGACGACCAGGTGGTGCGCCGCTTTCAGCAGGAAGCGAAGACCGCCGCCAAGCTCGACCACCCCAACATCATCCCCATCTACCGGGTCGAGAGCGAGGGCGGGCTCAACTACTTCGTGATGAAGTACATCGCCGGTACCTCGCTCGAGGACCTGCTCGAGCAGCACGAGCCCCTGGCCGTCCCTGACATCCAGCGAATTCTGTGGGAGGCCGCCTGCGCCTTGGGGCACGCCCACCAGCGCGGCGTCGTGCACCGCGACGTGAAGCCCGCGAACATCATGTTCGACCACGACGGCCGCGTCATGCTCACCGACTTCGGGATCTCGAAGGCGCTGCAGGCGGCGACCGGCTTCACGGCCACCGGCATGATCATCGGCACCCCGCACTACATGGCACCCGAGCAGGGAAAGGGGTCGCCCGTCGATGGCCGCGCCGACCAGTACTCGCTCGGGATCGTGGGCTACCGCATGCTCACGGCCGAGCTGCCGTTCGGCGGCGACTCCGTCCATACCATCATCTACAAGCACATCTACGAGGAGCCGCCGCTCGCCAGCGCGAAGCGTCCCGGCATCCCCGGCGCCCTCACGGCGGCGATCTCGCGTGCGCTGTCCAAGGACCCGGACCTGCGGTTTCCGACCATGGAAGACTTCGCCACCGCGGTCTGGCCGGAGCAACCGGTCGCGGCGCCGGGGAAAGGGACGGGGAAGGGGCGCGGCCCGGCGCGCCCCCGTCCGGCGGCCACGCCCGACGCGCCCACCCAGATCACCGGTGCGCCCACGACGCCGCTCCCGGGCGCGCGCCGGAGCAAGGCCGCGCCGCCCACCGCTCCCAGAAAATCGCGCGCCGCTGCGTGGATCGGACTCGTGATCGTCGTGGCCGCCGGGGTTGGAGGATATCTGGTCCTTGGACGCCAAGGGACCGAGGAGCGGGGAGCGGTACCTTCGGTCGACACGGTAAGGATTCAGGACACCGTTCGCGTACCGGTGCAATCGAGTCCGGCTCCACGCGCCAAGCCGCGGCCGCCCGCGCCCGTGCTAGAAGCGCAAGGCTTCCTCACCCTCGCCGCGGACCCGTTCGGCGAGGTGTACATCGACGGCGTGGATGCCGGCCAGACGCCGCTGGTCGAATACGTCGTCAAGCCCGGGCGCCACACGATTCGCATCGAGCACCCGGGGTTCAAGACCGTGACCGAGACCGTGGTGGTCGACGCGAGTAACACGGTCCGCAAGCGCTACACGCTGCTGCCGGAGTGAGTCCCATGTCCCGCTACCTTGCCGCCGTCGTCTTGCTCGCGGGTCTTGCCCACCCGGCTGTGGGAGCCGCCCAGGCGGCGCAGAACGCCACCCTGCGGCGCGCGCAGCAAGCCTACGACAACCTCGAGTATCGCCAGGTGCTGACGCTCGCGCGGGCCGCGCTGCGCGAGCGGCTCACGGGCGCCGAGCGTGCCCGCGCATACGAGCTGCTCGGCTTCACCTACGGTGCTATGGACTCGATCCTCAAGGCCGTGGACGCGTTCAAGCAGGTGGTGCTCCTCGACCCCGAGCGACAGCTCGATCCCAACCGCGTGTCGCCCAAGGCCTACAGCGCCTTCGACGTGGCGCTGCGGCAGGTGCTGCTGGTGCGTCAGCTGCGGGTCGACAGCGTCAGTTTCGTGGGTGGGCAGGGGGCCGTGCCCGTGCGGTTCACGGTCACGCAGCCGGCCCGCGTCGTGGCGCGCGCCATCGGCAGCGGGGCAACCGTCGTGATCGACTCGGGCGCGTGGAACGGGCAGGTGAACCTGCGCTGGCCCGCACGGCTGCCGGGCGGGGACCCGGTGCCGGCGGGCACCTATACACTCGTCGTCGACGCGCGCCTGGGTCAGAACACGTTTTCCGCGTCGCAGCCGATCCGCGTCAGTCACGGCCGTGTGGACACGCTGCCGTCCGTCACGAGCCTGCCGGGTTACCAATTCCTTCCCGAGACCGAGATTCCGCCCCAGAGCTGGCGTCCCGTGGGGCTCGCCTTCCTTTATACGGGTGGCGCGCTCGTCGGCACGCTCGGCCTCGAGAGCTCGAGCCTGGGCTCGAGCTCGAAGCGCGAGCTTGGGCTCGTGGGGGGAGCGGCGCTGGTGACGGGGTTCGTGATGATGCTCCGCAAGCCGGCAGCGCGACCTGCGCAGGCCAATATCCTGTACAATCACTTGCTGCGCGATCAAATCGCCCGCCGCAACCAGGACATCGCGAAGGAGAACGTGGCCCGGCGCCAGCAGGTGCAGGTCACGGTGGCCCCGGTGTCACCAGTGACGCCCAAGTGACGCGCGCGGCTCTGGGCCCGCTGCTGCTCGCGCTCGCGCTGCGACCGGCGGCGGGACAGCTGGTGGCCGTCGGCCCCCAGTTCGTGCTGGCCGATTATCGCGAAGTCGCCTCGGGACTGCGGTATCGCGGCAACGGGTTCGGCGGTGCGCTGTGGGCGCGCCGGAACAGGTTCTCCGTCGAGGCAGCCGTGGTGCGTCTGAGCTTCGATCCCGTGGCCGGCAGCGCCGCGGACAGCGGCTTCACCGCCACCCAGGTGGACGCCTGGGTCGCCTACGACGTCGCCGCCTACGCGAGCATCGAGGTGGGGGTGCTCCACCGCAGCGTCGACCCGGAGTTCGACGCTCAATCGGTCGGAGCGTTGCGCGTGGGGGCGCGGTCGTTCTACCAGATCGGGCCGGGTGCGACGGTCGTGTTCCGCGCCAACTACCTCGCGGCGCCCAAGTTCTCGGGAGGGGGCCACGCGGCCGTCTCGCTCGATCTGGGTCTGGGCCTCGACGTACGGCTCGCGGGCCGGCTGCACGGCACCGCGACCTACGCGTTCAACCGCATGAATCGCAGGACCAATCCCGGCGGGACGGGGGAGATCGACGCGCCGATCCAGGAGACAGTGGCCCGACTCGGCCTGGCCCTCGGGTTCTAGAACGCACGTTCCCCACTGCAACACCTGACAAGATGCTCACATGACGCGGACGCATCCTTGACACGACGCGTCCTCCGCGTACAATGACGCCAGCCTGACTGCTGAAGCGGCATCCACCAAGAGGTTCCCACATGTAATCGTGCTGTTGCCTGATCCGCACTTGACCAGGGGGCTCCCGATGCGGCGGCTCATCAAGGGTGGTGGTGCGCAGGTGTCGTGGCTGCTGAGTGCGATGGTGACGACGGTTTGTCTGTCCGCAGCGCTGGCGCTGAGCGGGGGTCGATCGAAAGCGTAC
>QHTP01000062.1 GCA_003220855.1 Gemmatimonadota bacterium | reverse complement strand
CCGCTCCCACCCCACGAACAAAATGATCGGTTCGATGTGGGCCGAGGGCGCGCGCAGTCCTTCCTTATCGAGCGCGGCCCGGACTTGCTCCGTGGTGCGCCCGAAGTTGCCGAACGACCACAGCAGCTCAACGTCGGTGTAGCCCATGGCGCGCACGGCCGCCAGGGTCCGCTCCGGATCCTTGTGCATCGCGTCCCGCACCGAGTACAGCTCGAGCCCGATGCGATGCAAGTGGCCGGCGCGCTTCCCGCGAATCGACGTCAACGGGCCGCTTGCCAGCGACGCTCCGAGGGCCTGCACGAACGCTCGCCTGCGCACGCCCTCAAGCTGCCCCGAGATCGGGAGGGTCGCAAGGCTAGCCGGTATTGCGCAGCCCCTGGGCAACGCCGTTCAGGGTGGACGCCAGGCCGGCGCCGACCGCAGCCAGGGTGGGGTCATCGGGGGCGGCGTTCCGCTTGCGTTGCAGCAGGGTCACCTGCAGCAGCGACAACGGATCCACGTACGGGTTCCGGAGCCCGATGGCCGTCTGCAGCATGGGATTGTCGCGCATCAGGTACTCGCTCTCCCGAATGCGCAGCAGCGCCGACACCGTGCGGCGGAACTCGTCTTCCAGCTGGTCGAACAACGCAAGGTCGCCGCCCCCCCCCAGCTCGCGCACGTACATCCGGGCGATGGCGAGGTCGGCCTTGGCGCACACCATCTCGATCTTGGCCAGCAGGTCGGCGAAAAACGGCCACGCCTGGGCCATGCGGCGCAACGTGGCGAGCCCGCTCGCGTCGCCGCCGACGGCCTCGAGCGCCGTCCCCACGCCCAACCATCCCGGGAGCATCAGCCGCGTCTGGGTCCAGCCGAACACCCAGGGGATCGCCCGGATCCCTTCCATCGTTTCATGACCCTGGGCACGGTAGGCGGGCCGCGACCCGAACCGCACGTCCGCGAGCTCCCGCACGGGGGTCGTCTCGAGGAACAACCGGAACAGATCTCCCCCCCCGCTGCCGGACACCACCGAGCGGTAGCGCGGCAACGCCTCCGCGGCCAGCCGATCCATCACCTCCCGAAACTGCGCTTCCTCACCCGGCCGGAGCCCGTCGCGCCAGTCTTCGAAGTGTTGCAGCAACACGCCCGAGAGCATCAGCTCGAGGCTGCGCTCGGCGACCGAGGGCAGGCCGAAGTTCTGGGACACGATCTCACCCTGCTCGGTGATCTTGATCCCGCCGTGCACGGTGCCCGGGGGCAGGGCGGTGAGCGCGCGCGCCACCGGCGAGCCGCCACCGCGGCCCACCGTGCCGCCGCGGCCGTGGAACAGTGTCCACGACACGCCGGCGCCGGCGCACGCGCGCGCCACCTCCTCCTGCACGCGGTACAGGGCCCACGCCGAGGGGAGCAGGCCGGCATCCTTGGCGGAGTCGGAGTAGCCGAGCATGACTTCCTGGTGGCGTCCCCGGGCGGCGAGGTGCCGCTGCCAGATGGGGTCGTCGAGCAGCGAGCGGACCACGAGCGGCGCGTGCTCCAAGTCCTCGAGCGTCTCGAACAGCGGCACGATGTCGATGCGCGAAAGGGCGGGCTCGCGCGCCAGGTCCACCAGGCCCGCTTCCCGTGCCAGGAGCAACACCCGCAGCAGGTCGTCGGCGGATCGCGTGCGTGACACGATGTAGGTCGCCGCCGCCGCCGCTCCGACCTCGTCCTGGATCGCCCGCATGACGTGAAACACCCGCAGGGCCTCGTCGGTCGGCCCCGCGAGGGTGACGTGCGGCGCATGCAGCGGCCGCCGGCCGGCCAGCTCGCGACGGATGGCCGCGCCGTCCAGCTCGCCCAGACCGAGGGTCGCCGTGAGGTCGCGCAGCGCCCGGGTGTGGGCTCCGGCGTCTTCCCGCACGTCGAGGCGGTAGCCGTGGAAGCCGTGGGCGCGTACCTGGGCGACGAGCGGCTCCACCAGCGTCCGCCGGGCGTGGGCCGCACCGACGGCGTCCAATGCGTCCGCGACGAGCGCGAGATCGCGCTCGAGCTCTCCAGACGACGCGTACCCGGGGGGATCGGCCTCCACCCGGGCCCGCATGAAGCTGACCTTCATGCGGAGCGGCTCGTCCGCGTTGCGGCGGCGATTCTGCTCCCACACGGCCGGGAGGTCCGCGCGATCGCGCTCGAGCGACGCCCGCAGCTCCGGCGCGAGCGCGGCGAGTCGCTCGGACACCGAGAGCCGCGCGGCGAGCTCGGCCAGCGCTCTGGCGTAGTGGCCCAGCACCGCCCGGCGCGCGCTGCGCGCGGCACCGAGCGTGATCTCCGCCGTGACGAACGGGTTGCCGTCCCGGTCGCCACCGACCCAGCTCCCGAGCGTGAGCGGCGTTATGGGGTCGGGCCCGAGCCCGCTGGCGAATTCGTCCTCGAACGCCTGCACCAGCCGCTCGCGCGTGCGCGACGCAGCGTCGAGCAGGCGGTCTTCCAGATACCACAGCGCGTTCGCCACCTCGTCCACGACCGACGGGCGGTCGCGCCGCACTTCCTCGGTGAGCCACAGCAGCTCCACCTCGCCCTCGAGACGTCCTTCCAAGGCCCGGCGCTGGGGCTCCGGTGCGCCATCCCGTGCCAGCAGACCTTCCGCCAGGCGCGCCTGGAGATCGAGGATGGTGCGCCGGGCGGACTCGGTGGGATGGGCGGTGAGGACCGGCCGGACATCGAGCGTGCGCAGCGCGCGCGCCACCGCCTCGGCGGCATGGCCGGCGTCACGCAAGCGTCGCAGCGACCAGCGCACCGAGCCGCGCTGCGCCGCCGCCAGATCGTCCTGGCGTGCCCGCCGCACCCGATGGGCCTGTTCCGCCGCGTTGATCAGAATGAAGAACACCGTAAAGGCGCGGGCGGTGAGGCGCGCCGTCTCCGGCGGCAGCGATCGGGTGCGCGCGAGCAGCGCCTCCAGGTCCGGCGCCCCCGCCACGCCGAGCCGTCGGGCGCGGCAGGCCCGGCGCAGGTCCTCCACCGCGTGTAAGGCGTCCGCGCCGGCCAGACGGCCGACCACCCGGCCCAAGGTCCCCGCGAGCCAGCGCACGTCCTGACGCAGCGGCGCGTCCTGCGGGCGGGCGACGGGGGGCGGCAGCGGAACGGTCGCGGCGACGTGGGCGGTGGTCATGGCAGTGATCGTGTTCCGCATGATCGCGGGACCCGGGGCAGGGCGCAAGGCGAGACGGTCAGGCTGGCGCTGGTTCTCGTTTGGTGGTTGATTGAGCGCCAGTCTCTCATGGCCCGCCCAACGGCCCCCCCCTTGACCCGTCGCGACTTTGTCGCCACGACCGCCGCGTTGAGCGCCGCGGCGCTCGCGCGCGTGCCCGGACGTCGCACGCCATCGGCCGCTGGCCTCGTCGTGCTGTTCCAGGGCGACTCGATCACGGATGCGGGGCGCGATCGTCAGGTGAGCGAGCCGAACGTGGCGCGCGGCCTCGGGGACGGATATCCGCTGCTCGTCGGGGCCGCGGCCCTTGCGGCGCACCCCGACGGCGCGCTGCGGTTCTACAACCGCGGCGTGAGCGGCGACAAGGTGCCCGACCTGACGAGCCGGTGGGCGACCGACACGCTCCCGCTCGAGCCGGATGTGCTGAGCATTCTCGTCGGTGTGAACGACTTCTGGCACAAGCTGTCGAAGGGCTACACCGGCACGGTGCAGCAGTATGAGGATCAATACGTGGCGCTGCTCGAGCAAACCCGGCGCGCGCTGCCTCGCGTGCGCGTGCTCGTGCTCGAGCCGTTCGTGCTGCGCTGCGGCGCCGTGGACGAGCACTGGTTTCCGGAGTTCGACGAGCGGCGCGCCGCGGCGCGACGGGTGGCCCAGCGCGCCGGTGCGAGCTTCGTGCCCCTGCAGGCGGTGTTCGACGATTTATCGCGGAGGGCGACGCCCCAGTACTGGGCTGCGGACGGCGTGCATCCGACACCCGCCGGGCACGCCCTCATCGCGGAGCAGTGGCGGCGCGCCGCGCACCTCTAGCGCGTCGACGTACTCGTTCGCTCGAAGCGATCGAGCACAAACCGCAACCGGAACACCGCCGCATCGAGGTCCCGCAGGCCCGCGTCGTCGAGCGTGCCCGACTCGGCGACGTTCGTGAGCAGTTCGAGGGCGTTGCGGATCTGGTCGCCCAGACTCTGGGGTCCGCGTCGGTCGCCGCCCGACCGGCGGTCGGTGCCGGCGCGATGCTCGACCGGCACCCGCACGACGCCCTGACGCCGGTCTTCGGGCGTGCGGCGGTCGGCTGCGGCGCGGCGGTCGGCGAGGGGCTCCATGGTCTCAATGTGCCACGGGGGCGGGGGTTCGGCCAGCAAGCCATTCGGGTAGGGGGGCGGGGGGGAACGGGGGTCGGGGGGCGGGCCGTATCTTCAACAATGAGACCCCCTTGACCCG
This sequence comes from Gemmatimonadota bacterium, assembly GCA_003220855.1. Classification (GTDB taxonomy): domain Bacteria; phylum Gemmatimonadota; class Gemmatimonadetes; order Gemmatimonadales; family GWC2-71-9; genus AG41. The sequence continues at coordinate 619 of QHTP01000062.1, read as the reverse complement.
GGTCGGGACGCCCGGTTAGCATTGGCCTCTGCGCAGCAACTTTTTGCGCACGGCTCTTTGAGAACTGATGGTCGAGCGTGTGGAGTGCGGACCCGTTTGAACGGCGCGCGATCAGACGCGCGTCGCGAGGGTTTGACTCTGACGTAATACGGACGACATACGAAACGCAGTCGTTCGGATGAGCTGTTCGGATTCTTCAATCATTGGAGAGTTTGATCCTGGCTCAGGACGAACGCTGGCGGCGTGCCTAACACATGCAAGTCGTACGGGACCGGGGGCAACTCCGGTTCAGTGGCAGATGGGTGCGTAACACGTGAGGAACTTGTCCGTCGGCGGGGGATAGCCGGCCCAACGGCCGGGTAATACCGCATACGCTCGCTCGGGGGCATCCCTGGGCGAGGAAAGCAGCCGCAAGGTTGCGCCGGTGGAGAGTCTCGCGGCCTATCAGCTTGTTGGCGGGGTAATGGCCCACCAAGGCGACGACGGGTAGCTGGTCTGAGAGGATGGCCAGCCACATTGGGACTGAGACACGGCCCAGACTCCTACGGGAGGCAGCAGTGGGGAATATTGCGCAATGGCCGCAAGGCTGACGCAGCGACGCCGCGTGTGGGATGACGGC
>QHTP01000061.1 GCA_003220855.1 Gemmatimonadota bacterium | reverse complement strand
CGTCCACCAGCCGGAACACTGCCCGCCGCCCGCGCGGCGTCGCGTACTCGCGCATCGTCGGCGGCGGGGCGGGCCTCGCCCGGGCGATCCACCACGCTGCCCCCCCGCCGACGAGCGCGACCACGATCGCGGCTGCGATCGCGCCGCGACTCCCTCCCACCGCCCACCGACCCGGCGCGGACGGCGCGCCCGATGTCAGGCCGACACGGGCGGCCAAGCGAGCCCAAGCCGCATTCACCGCGTACGGCGCGGTCAGGCGCTGCGCATCCGTCGCCCAGGCCTCGCGTAGTGCGGCCAGCGCGGCGCGGCGCTCCAGGTCCGCTCCGACCCACGCCTCCACCGCAGCGTGGTCCTCGGGCGCGGCCGTGCCGTCCAGATAGCGGCCGAGGACGGCAAGGTCGATGCGGGCCGGATGCGGCGTCATCACACCAATGACGCCGCAGGAGGAGGGTTTACTTACCGCCCAAGGGCGTCAGGGTGTTTTCGCAGGGTGGAGAGCGCCCGTCCGATATGGACGCCCACCGTCTTCGGGGAAATGGCCATTCGCGCGGCCACCTCGTGGTAGCTCAAGCCCTCCCGGCGGCTCAACATGAATGCCACGCGCGTACGCGGTGGCAGCGTGTCGATGGCCCGCTCGAGGCGGCGCCACAGCTCCTCGGCATCGAATTCGGCGTCCGGCGGCGCGCCGGCGCCACCGGCCACCTCGGCGAGCAGTGGAGCCGCGCGCCGCCGCACGGCGATGCGCCGCACCTGGCTGATGGCCCGGCGCCGCACGGCGGCGTACAGGTAATGCCCCAGGTCGCTCACCACCCAGCGGTCCCGATCCTCCCAGATGCGCGCGAACACCCCCTGCACGACGTCCTCCGCGGCGTCGCGACTCCCCAGGTAGGCGGCGACGTGGCGGCACAATGGGTCGTAGTAGGCCCGGAACATCGCCTCGAACGCCGACTCGTCCCCGGCCCTGATACGGGCCACGAGACCGTGCCCGGATGCGTGTGAGGCAGACCGGTCTTGGTGAAACGCCATGGGGTCCTAAGGTTCCCCCTCCCCGCAAAGGCACGACGATGCGCAGCGCGCTCCGGGCTGCCGTCGCGTTGCGTCGCTGCCACATGGCGAAGAGCGCGTAGTCCTCCACGCCGTCGCGGAACGCCTCCCAGCGGAGGCTGGAGCGTGGACCGTCCCGGCCCGGGTAGACGATGAAGTCGTCACCCGGCGCGAACAGCCCCTTATTGGGATCGACGGAATCGCCATCCTGGGGCCACTGGTTCAAGCCCCAATGCAGGAATCCGGTCGCGCCGTAGCGTGCCGCGATCCAGGGGAGGAGACGCGTCTTCAGGAGCGGATAATCGATCAGGCGATTGGCGTACGCTCCCTGCGGCAGCCACGAGGTGTAGAGCCACAGCTCCATGCCCCCGGCCCGCTGTCTGGCGCGGTAGCCGTCGTACCACCAGTCCAGGCGCTTCTCCTCCACCACCCAGATCTCGAGATCCCGGCCCAGATCCGGAACCTGGATCGCCTCGATCCGCTTCAAGCGGGGCGCGGCGGCGTGCACGCGCCGCGACAGCGCCCGCCAGGACGCACTGTTCTCCGGGATCGGCTCATCCGCCACGTGCAGTACCGCGTCGTCGACCCAGCCTCGCTCCACCAGATGGCGCTGCAACGCCGCCAGGAACGTGTCGAGCGGCACGTCGGTCGTGTCGTTGCCCCCCGCCACTGGCACCCGCCGCGGCGCGGGCTCGAACGGATTGGTCCAGGCCCACGGCTCGCTGCGACGGCCCACGTGCATCAGCTCGATGTCGCGCAACCCGGCGCCGCGGAACAGCCGCACCCAGCGGTCGAACAGGCTATAGTCGAACGAGAGCGAGCCGTCCGGCTCACGCCGGCCGCGAATCAGCTCCAGGTCGGTCTCGAACATCGTCTGGCCATGCGCCCGCATGTCATCCGCATAGGCACGGAGCAATTTCCAGTGCTCGCCACTCCATTCCTGCACGTGATGTTGCTGGGCGATAGCGCGCGCGCTGAACCAGGTCGTCACCCTGAGCGGCGGGATGCGGGGCAAGGTCACGGGCAGCACTTCAATGGTCACGGGAACGGAGTTCAGCAGCGAGTCCCCTCTGCGCAGCGCTACAGAGCCGGTGTACACACCCGGCGCCGCCGCGCGCGCCACCGCGACCCGCACCAGTAGGGGTTGGCTGGCGCCGGCGCACACCGTCACGGTGGCGTCGTCGAGTAGCGGATCGGGGAAGTCGTCGGGCGCCCGGCGTGCCAGCTCGGTGTCGGGTGTGCTGTCGGAATTGCGGGTCAGTCGAACGTACCCGACCCAATCGGCCCGGACGGCGTTCGGGCCCAGCCCAGGGCCGCCCTCCACCACGAGTCGGGAGGGCTCGGCACGCACCGAGTCGAGACAGCCCTCGCTCGCGCGCACCACGATTTGCGCGGACTCCGTCTCTCCACGGGCTGCGAGCAAGCGGATCGCCGTGCGCTCCCCCGCGGGCCTAGTCGCGTCCCGAAACACGTTTTCGAGCCCGCTCGTGACCCACACGTCGACGGATTGTCGTGGCGACGATCCGCGTGTCGGCACGGTCGCGGCCGAGAGTAGCACAGGGAGAAAGAAACGCGCCCGGGGCGTCATCATCAGTTCATGACGCCCCGGGCAGGTGGGTTACTTACCAGCAGATGCGCGCTGCAGAGCGGGCGACGGGATTCGAACCCGTGACGTCCAGCTTGGGAAGCTGGCATTCTACCCCTGAATTACGCCCGCAGGCCTCTCTTGTACGCAAGAAGCGTGACACCCGCACGCCAGTGTCCCACTTTGCGTCAATCCGCCATCCTCTTCAGCAGCAACGGCTTGGCATACAAGGGCAATTTACATCCCCGGCCGGCAGACCGAAAGCCGATCGGGATCAGCCACGCTTGTATCGCCAGGCCACCACACCGGGTTGGTCGACTTTCAATGTGAACACCTGGTCCGCGTTCGGGGCGAGCGCCGGGACGTCTTGCGCCTGCGTCGCTACGACGTTGCCCTTCGCATCAAGGAAGTCGAAGGTGAGCTTGACCGGCGCGGAGGCCTTAGGCCGGAAATTCGTCATATGCCCCTCGAGGGTGGCTCCCTTCTCCGTCAGGGTAAAGCTCGAAACGCTGATCTCCACCGGCAGCGAGTCGGCGATCGTCAGGTAGTAGAGCACCGAGTCCTTCTTGCCTTTGAGCTGCCACCCGCCGGCAAGCTTGGCGAGCGTCGAGCGGTTCATCGGGTCCAACGCGCACAGCCGTTGGGCGAGCGCCAGCACGCTCGCCGTGTCGCCGATCGCGTACGAGACGCTGACGAGGTTATACAGCGCATCGCGCGAGTAGGGGTTTTTCGCGAGCCCGGCCTGGTACGTCTTGGCCACCAGGGCGTACTGCGGGTCGGTGAGCGCATGGTACTTCCGCATGGTGTCGGCCGCCGCCGGCGCGCAGCGCGCCGCCACCTGTCGGGCCGTGAGCGCGGGGCTCTTTTTCTTCGCGGCTTTGGCGCAGTCAGCGTCCATGACGGCCGTGTCCGGCGACGAGGCAATGGCGCCCAGGAGTGAGCGCGCAGCAACAAACAGATCCTCCGCGGTGGCCGAGTCGGCGTGGTCGAGGACGCGACTGTACAGCGCGACGGCGGAATCAACCTTGTTGGCGCGCAGGTACAGGTCGGCGAGACTCGCGGTTCCCGGGATGTCGTTGGGATACGCCGTCAGAAACTCGTGGTACGCGGCGGCGGCCTCGCCGTAACGCTTCTCGCTATGATACACCCGCGCCACGTTCAGCAACGCTTCCCGGCGATCCTTGGTGTACTTCGGATCAGAGGCCGCGGGCACGGCCAGCCTGAAGTACTTCACCGCCGAGTCCATGCGAGTCGCATAAACGAGCGAATCCATGTGGTACTTCGCCGCATCCGTCCGCGTCAGCGCCGAATCGGGTTCCAGGCGCCCCAGGAACAGGTCCGCGAGATAGATGAAGCCCGACGGATCTCCCTGATAGATCTGATTCGCGCGCCGAAACGCCACGATCGCCGAGTCGGTGTTCCCCGCCTGCCACGCTGCGGCCGCAGTGTTGAATACCAGGACCCACTCCTGGCGTCGATACAGCCCGATATCCTCCTTGCACGCGGGCGCGAGCGCGAGCGCCTTCGACAGCGCTGAGTCCGCGCCTACGAGGTCGTGGGTCATGAGGTAGTATCGCCCCAGATAGTACCACGCAGCCGGGTTCTTCTCCTGCTTACCGTTCGTCACCGCTTGTGTGAGCACGCGCTCCGCGTCCTTGAGATCCTTGGCCTTCTGGTCCGCGAACTTGGTGGTGAACGCGCTCCTGAGCGACTGCATCCCGCTGTTCACCAGCTGGTGCCCCGGCTTGATGTCGCACGCCGCGGGGAGCCAGGGGGTTTGCGCCGCGAGGGGCGCCGCACCGGCGGTATACACCCACCCGAGAAGGCCGACGAACCGCTTCACGCTCATAATCACTCCTTCGATTTGGCAACCAGCGCCTCGGCGTCGCGTTGCGCGACCCGGGCCACCTCCAGCGGCGGCCGGCCCAACGCCCGGGCGGCCGCGAGAACGTCTTCGTACTCGGGCTTCACCCGCACGCCGTCCGCGTCGGGCTGCTCCAGCACTTTCACGCGGACGGACACCTGCGGAGCCAGCTCCACGGTCACCTGCCGCCGCGCCAGCGTGGCTCGCTCCGCCACCCAGCGACGCACGCCCGCCGTCGTGCTGTGCCGAAACAGCGCCGCCGTCACGGCCTCACTCAGCTCCTCGGGGGCCACGACCTCCACCCGAAACCCCGCGCGCCCTTTCTTCATCTGTACCGGCCAGGTCTGCACATCCAGTGCCCCGGCGGCGACCAGCGCTTGCCGCAGCGGCTCCACATACTCGGGGCTCATGTCGTCCAGATCCGTGGCGAGCAGAATCACCCGGCCCGCTTCGGGCGCCTGCTCGGCGATGAGCACCCGCAGCGCGTTGGGGTAGTGGGCCGGGTTCCGCTGCCCCGCACCCCACCCGCTCTTCACGAGGCGCCACCGCGCCGGCGGCGCGCCGGTCGTCAACACGCGCAGTAACGCGGCTCCCGTGGGCGTGGTCGCTTCTCCTTCCGCCGGGCCCTCCGCCGCGATCTCGACACCTTCCAGCAGGATCGCCGTCGCGGGCGCCGGAACGGGAAGCGTACCATGGGTCGCCTCGACCCAGCCGCGGCCCACTGCCACCGGCCACCTGTATACCGCTTCCACCCCCAGCTGCTCGAACCCCTCGATCGCGCCCACGATGTCGAGCACGGCGTCCACCGCCCCGACCTCGTGCAGATGCACCTGCTCCGGAGCTACGCCGTGCACGCGGCCCTCGGCCTCGCCCACCAGCCGGAACGCCTGCACCGCACGCTCCCGCACCCACTCGGACACGGGTGCTCGCTCCACCAGGCGCACCAGCTCCCCCAGGTGCCGGCCGTGCGGCTGCTCCGGGATGGTGAACTCGACCTGCTTGCATCCCACGCCGCAACGCACCACGTCGCGCACCGTGATGCCCACGCCCGAGAGCCCCAGGCGGCCCGGCAGCCCCTCGAGCCAAGCGAGTGGCGCGCCGAGGGCCAGGAGCGCTCCCAGGGTCATGTCGCCCGAGATGCCGGCGGCGGGGTCCAGTATGGCGATGCGCATAGCTCGCGAAGCGGCGGAATATTAACGGGTTAGGCCCTGTAGAGCCACCCGGCCCCGGTGTTGAACACCACCACCCGCTCGCCACCCTGGATCAGCCCTCGCGCTTTGAGCTCCAGTGCCCCGGCTAGCGCGGCTCCGCCTTCGGGACAGGCGTCAATCCCCTCGGACTGGAGCTCGCGCGCCGCGCCCGCGAGCTGGGCATCTGTCACGGCCACCGCGGCGCCACCACTCTCTCGTAGCGCCCGAAGAATCAGGCGGCCCCCCAGCGGGCGGGGCACGCGCAACCCGGCCGCGATCGTCGACGGATCGGGCCATTCGACGCAAGCGTCGGCCCCCGCTTCGAACGCCCGCACCACCGGCGCGCACCCCGCGGCCTGCACGCTGTACATGCGCGGCGGCGTGCGGGTGAACCATCCCGCCCGGGCGAGCTCGCCGAACGCTTTCCACATGCCGATGAGGCCCGTGCCGCCACCGGTGGGATAGACGATCGCATCGGGGAGCGTCCAGCGGAGCTGCTCCGCGAGCTCGAGACCAAGCGTCTTCTTACCTTCGATCCGGTAGGGCTCGCGCAGCGTGGACACGTCCACCGTGATCTGGGAGAGAATCGTCGCCGGGGTGCCGGCCGGCGCGTACACGCGCCCCGGCACGCCGGCGCGGGCGGCATAGGCGGCGAGCGCGACACCGGCGTTTCCCGCCGTGGGCACCACGAACGATTTGGCGCCAGCCCGCACGGCGCGCGTGATCGCGGCGGCGAGGCCGCGCGCCTTGAAGGAGCCCGTCGGATTGGTGCTTTCGTCCTTCACCCAGAACTGGGAGAACCCGTGCTTCGCGGCGAGCCGCGGCGTCGACAAGAGCGGCGTGCCGCCCTCCCCCAGGGTCACCGGTTGCTCGCCGTCGGCGAGCGGCAGCCACTCGCGGTAGCGCCACATGGTCCAGCCACGCGTCGCGAGGAGCGATCTGGCGTCGGGGGGCGGGGCGGCGGCGTAGCGTACAAGATAGGGCTGGCCGCACTCGCACACGCCGGCCAGACCGCCGGCCGCTCGGGTCTTGCCGCAGGACGAGCACTCGAGCGACCACGGCAGCGTCGCGACCGTCACCGCCTCACGCCCGGACATGGAGTCGATCCAGAATCCGCTCCGCCAGCTTGTTCGAGAACCCGGGAAGCGCGGCGATCTCCCCAGGTGTCGCGGTTTTCACGCCAGCCAGCGAGCCGAACCGCTCGAGCAACGCCCGCCGACGCCCTGGTCCGATCCCGGGGATCGCGAGCAGCTCGGAGGTGATGGTCCGCCGGGAGCGCCGCTGGCGGCTGTAGCTGACGGCGAACCGATGCGCCTCGTCGCGAGCGCGCTGCAGCAGCTTGAGCGACGGGCTGCGGCGCGACAGTCGCAGCGGCTCCGCCTGCCCCGGCTGGTAGATCTCCTCCTCGCGCTTGGCGAGACTCACGATCGGCAGCTGCTCCACACCCGCACCCCGCGCGGCGTCGAGCGCCGCGCCCAGCTGCCCCTTG
>QHTP01000060.1 GCA_003220855.1 Gemmatimonadota bacterium | reverse complement strand
CGTAGAGCATGGAAGGTAGATCCTCATGGGTAGCCTCCGGGTGGGGTCGCAGGTGCTCGGTTCCGGCGGGTCAACGCAAATTCCGCACCTCCCTGCTGCACTCGAGCAACGGGGGTCGGTGCACGGCTCACGCACACGGGCCGATCGCGACGAATGCGTGCCTGTCGCGTCCGCGCAACTCCCGGTGTTGCGGCCGCTCAGCCGCGCGGTATCCAACGCGCGGTTGAATGCGCACTCGTCACGGGATAGCTTCTGCGCCCCATGAGCGCCGCTCCGTCGACACCGCGTCTCACACTGACCCGCATCACCGACGTGCACATCCATGTTCAGCCGTGGCGCGAGCTCAAGCCCGCGGCGCTCGCGGTCATGTGGCGTGGCCCGGACGTGGATCGCGACCGCATGATCCAGGTCATGGAGGATCCCCGGGCGCTGCTCGAGGTGATGGACCGCGCCGGCGTGTGGCGCGCGGGTCTCGTCAACTACCCCTCGCCCGACGTGATGGGCTTCACCGACGCGGCGAACGCGTTTTCCGCCCAGTATGCCGCGGCCAACCCCGAGCGTCTGCTCCCCTACGGGGGCGTGCACCCGCGCTTCACGCGGGATGCGGCGGGCGACGTGGACCGGCTGGTGGACCTCGGGATCCGGCTCGTGAAGATCCATCCGCCGCACCAGCGGTTCCCCGCCAACGCCTATACCGAGGGTCTCACGGCGCTGGGCGACATCTACCGGCGGTGCGAGGGGCGCGGCCTGCCCGTGATGATCCACACCGGCACGAGCATCTTCCCCGGCGCGCGCTCCAAGTACGGCAACCCACTGGAGCTCGATGACGTGGCGATCGACTTTCCCGACCTGACGATCGTGATGGCCCACGGCGGCCGGCCGCTGTACATGGAGGAAGCGTTCTTCGTGCTGCGACGTCATCCCCGGGTGTGGCTCGACGTGTCCGGGATACCGCCCGCCCGCCTGTTGGAGTACTTTCCGCGTCTCGCGGAGCTTGCCGACCGGGTCGTGTGGGGCACGGACTGGCCGAGCCCGGGGGTGAAGGACATGCGCGTGAACATCGATCAGTTCCTGGCGCTGTCCCTGAGCGACCCGCACAAGAAGGCCATTCTCGAGACCAATGCGCTGGCTTTGTTTCCTGCTGCTCGCTAGTCCGGCGGCCGCCGCCGCCCAAGGGTCCGGTTCCCAGTCGCTCCACTTCGATCTCGCCGCCGTCCCGGCGACGCGCGATTCGTTCGTGTTTCACTTCCGCGGCCAGGAGCGCGGTTGGGCCGTGTGGCAGTACGAGATCCGCCGGCTCGAGACGACCCAGCAGCTCGTGTACACCGCCAGCTCGGAATTCCAGCCGGTCGAAGCGGAGCAGTTGCGCGTGGTGCTCGACCGGCTCACGGGGGCGCCGCTTTCTACGTTCCACCACATCGACTTGTTCTCGCCCACGAGCGACACCGTGATGGTGGAGCACGACCTCGAGGTGGCGCACGGCGAGATCTCCGGGCGGCGCCGCGTGGGCACGAAGAGCGGCGAGGTGAAGATCTTTCCCGTGAGCCGGCCGTTCGCGCCGGGCACGGTGCTCGGAGACTACGTGTTTATCGCCGGTGCCGTGAGCAACGTCGCCCCCGGCGATTCGCTCGGTGTCCCGGCGTACAAGGAGTTCGCCGATTCGGTCACGACCCTGAGCTTCGTGGCCGAGCCACCGACCACCATCCGAGTACCTGCGGGCCGGTTCGACGTGCAACCCCTCAAGAGCGGTAGCTTCCGTATCTTTGCGACCCGCACTGCGCCGCGGCGCGTCGTGAAGGGCGAGACGCTGGATGGACAGTTCGCGTTCGAGTTGGTGCACTCAGGGCCGGTGGTTCCCGCGCCCGAGTGAGCGGGTTTGCGGTTTCCTTCCTGCAACGGAGCATCGATGCGTAGCGGCCGATCGCGTGGTGTGGGTGTCCTGGGCGCATTGCTGTGCTGCGGCGGTGGGCTCGCTCCCGCGCTGGCGGCCCAGGCTGGCCGCATCTCCTACGAGGCGTTCACGCTGCCGAACGGCCTGCACGTCCTGTACTCCGAGGATCATTCGACGCCGATCGTGTCGGTGGACGTGTGGTACAACAGCGGCTCGCGCAACGAGCGGGCGGGTCGCTCGGGATTCGCGCACCTGTTCGAGCACATGATGTTCGAGGGCTCCGCCCACGTGAAGAAGGGCGAGCACTTCCAGCTGATTTCGCGCGCCGGCGGCACGGAGAACGGCAGCACCGCGGAGGACCGCACGAACTACTACGAGACCATCCCGTCGAACCGCTTGAATCTGGCGCTGTGGCTCGAGGCGGACCGCATGCGCTCGCTCGCCATCACGGACGAGAACTTCCACAACCAGCGTGAGACGGTGAAGGAGGAGCGCCGGCTGCGGGTCGACAACCAGCCGTATGCGCCGGCGTTCATCGACGGCATGACCTGGCCATTCGACAGCGCCGCGTGCTTCGCCTATGCCCACACCGTCATCGGATCGATCGACGACCTGAACGCCGCGCAGCTGTCCGACGTGCAGGCCTTCTTCGACACGAATTACGCCCCGAACAACGCCACGCTCGTCGTGGTCGGCGACTTCCGGCCGCTCGAGCTGCGCCGCTTCGTGAACCAGTACTTCAGCGAGATTCCGCGACACCCGGACCCGCCCCCCGTGAGCTGTGTCAGCCGGCTCGCGCCCGGCGCGGCGCGGCGGGAGGTCACGGACGCGCACGCGAACCTGCCGGCCGTGATTCACATCTACCGGGTGCCGCCGCACGCCGATCCGGACACGCCGGCGCTCGAGCTGCTCAATGTGATTCTCGGAGAGGGCGAGAGCTCGCGGCTCAACGTGGCGGTCGTGCGGCGGGAGAAGGCGGCGCTCGGCACGCAGGTGGCGATGAACCCGTTCGATTCCCGGCGCGGGCCCGGCGTCCTGCTGGCGCTGGCCATCGCCAACCAGGGCGTCGATCCGCTCAAGCTCGATACGCTGCTCTCGGCGCAGCTCGACAGCATGCGGGCGACCGGCGTCACGAGCGAGGAGCTCACGAAGGCGAAGAACGTGTTCCGCGCCGGGTTCATTCACGGGCGCGAGACCACGCTCGGCAAGGCGGAGGAGCTGCATCACTACGACATGTTCCACGCGTCCCTGCCCGAGATCAACAGCGACCTGGACCGCTTCCTCGCCGTCACCGCCGACGACATCCGGCGCGTCGCGGCCAAGTATCTCGACCCGGCGAACGCCCTGGTGATCATCGTGAAGCCCGCGGCGAGCGGGGTCGCGCAGTGAGCCGGGGGCCTGGCGGACGGGCGGATGGGCGGTCGGTCGTCGCGGTGGCCGCCTGGGTTCTCCTGTCCGGCAGTCCGGCCGTCCGGCTGTCCGGCCAGGCATTCCCGACGACTCCGCCCAAGGCCACACGACTCGCGCCCGTTCACTTCCCGCCGTTCAAAGAGGCGACGCTCCCCAACGGGCTCGCCCTCGTCGTGATCGAGCACCACGACCAGCCTGTCGTGTCCGTGAGTCTCGCGTTCCGGGCGGGGGCCATCTACGACCCGGCCGGCAAGGAGGGCCTCTCCGAGCTGACGGCGGAGCTCCTCTCCAAGGGTACGCCGACGCGCACCGCGGAGCAGATCGCCGCGACCATCGAGGGAGTGGGTGGGCATCTGTCGGCGAGCTCGGCAGAGGACTTCCTCACGATCTCGGTCGACGCCCTGAGCGACCAGGTCGAGCTCGTGTTCGACCTGCTGGGCGACGTGACGTTGCACTCGACGTTCCCGACCAGCGAGCTCGAGCTGGCCCGGACGCGCTCGCTCTCGGCGCTCGCGCTCCAGCTGTCGCAGCCCGGCGCCCTCGCGCAGCGCGTCTTCGCGCGCGAGATCTACGGTCGCAATCCTTATGGACGGAGCCCGACGCGCGACAGTTACCGCGCCGTCACGGCGGAAGACGTGACGCAGTTCGCCCGCGAGCGCCTGCGGCCGGGCGGCGCGCTGCTCGTGGTGGCCGGGGACGTGACCGACACGCAGGTGCGAGACCTCGTCGCCAAGGCGTTCGCGGGCTGGCGCGGAACACCGCCCGCCGGCCCCGCCCTGCCCGCTCCCGTCACGCGCGTGGCGCCCGACATCCTGCTCGTGCACCGGCCGGGCTCGGCGCAGGCCAACATCGTCGCCGGCAACCCCACGATCCTGCCGACCGACCCGGTCTATTACGCCGGGCGCGTCGCCGCGCAGGTGCTGGGCGGCGGGGCGGACTCGCGGCTGTTCCTGATCCTGCGCGAGCAGAAAAGCTGGACGTACGGCGCGTATGCCTCGCTCCGCCGGTACCGCGGACTGGGCTACTGGCAGGCGACCGCCGAGGTCCGCACCGACGTGGCGGACAGCGCGCTGGTCGAGCTGCTGCATCAGATCGACCGCATACGGACCGAAGTGATTCCCGATTCGGAGCTGACGGCGGCGAAGGGCTTTCTGGTCGGCTCGTTTCCGCTCACCATCGAGACGCCGAGCCAGATCGCGAGCCAGGTGGCGAACGCCAAGCTCCTCGGGTTGGGGGACGACTACCTGCGCCTGTACCGGGAGCGTCTGAGCGCGGTCACGGCGCTTCAGGGCCGAGCCGCGGCGGCACGGCTGTTCCGGCGCAGCGCGCTCGCCATCGTCGTCGTCGGCGACGGGGCCAAGCTGTACGACCGGCTCAAGGCCATCGCCCCCGTGCGCATCGTGGACGTCGACGGCAAGGCGCTCACGCCCGACGATCTCAATCCGCCCGCGGCGCCCCTCACGCTCGACCCACGTCAGCTTGAATCCCGCACCGACAGCTCGCAAGTGGTGGTCCAGGGGAGGCCGCTGGGGTTTGCCGTCGCGGACATCACGCACGTGGGCGACTCGGTCGTCTACTCCGAGCACGCGGGGATGGGGAACGGGATGTTCGACCAGCGGACCACCGTGGTGTTTTCCGCTGCGGATGCCGCTGCGCGCCGGCTCGACCAGGTCATGATTCGTCAGGGGACGAAGGTGGAAGGCCACTTGGTCTATGCCGGGGGGCGGGTGAAAGGCAACAACCTCGTGCCCCAGCCCGACGGGACCGTCCAGCAATTCCCGGTGGACACGGCCGTGCCTCCGGGGATCGTGGACGAGAACGTGGCGCCGCTCGTCGGATCGGCGCTGGTGCTCGCCCCGGGCCAGACAGTCCGACTCGCCGTGTTCACGTACGTGAGTGTCGACTCGCCTCACCGCGTCGTGAAGCAGGAATTCGTCGGGCAACCGGCGGTCATCGAGCTCGTGAAGTAGCGAAACGGAGGACATCGAGCATGCGGCACATGTGGCTTCTGCTGCTCGCCGTCATCATGACGAGCGGCTGCGCGACCGGAGCGGCCCGGCCGGCCCGAGAGGGGGGCCCGGCACCCACTCCCGCGCAGGCCCCGGCGCCGACCAAGCCGGCGGCTGGCGAGTCCAGCAGCGTGGATCGTCCGCAGTACGCGTCGACCTACCAGCGGCATCCTAATCCGCCGGTGTTGATCCGCAATGCGACGATCATGACGGCCACGGGCCAGGAGATCGCGAGCGGGTCGATTCTCCTCAAGGACGGTCGCATCGTCGCCGTGGGCGCCAAAGTCGACGCCCCCGCCGACGCGGTGGTGGTGGACGGCACGGGGAAATTCGTGACGCCCGGTCTAATCGACGAGCACTCGCACCTGGGCGTGTACGCCGCGCCCGGCACCGACGCCGAGTCCGACGGCAACGAGGCGACGAATCCGGTAACGGCCGAGGTGTGGGCCGAGCACTCGTTCTGGCCGCAGGACCCGCAAATCCCCCTGGCGATCGCGGGGGGCATCACGACCATTCAGGCGCTCCCCGGCTCGGCCAATCTGATCGGCGGCCGGAGCGCGATCCTGAAGCTCATCCCTGCTCGCACCGTCCAGGAGATGAAGTTTCCCGGGGCGCGTTACGGGTTGAAGATGGCCTGCGGAGAGAATCCCAAACGCGTGTACGGGCAGAAGGGCGGGCCGTCCACGCGCATGGGCAACATGGCGGGCTACCGCGGGGCGTACATCCAGGCCGAGGCCTATCGCCGCAAGTGGGATAAGTGGAACAAGGATCACCAGGGCGATCCTCCCGATCGCAACTTGCGGCTCGAATCGCTGGCCGAGGTGCTGCGCGGAGACATCTACGTCCAGAATCACTGCTACCGCGCCGATGAAATGGCCAACATGCTCGACCTCGGCCGCGAGTTCGGATTCCGCATCCGCTCGTTCCATCACGCCGTGGAGGCGTACAAGATCCGCGACCTGCTGGCGGCGGCGGGCACAGGGGCGGCGGTGTGGGCGGACTGGTGGGGGTTCAAGGAAGAGGCGATGGACGGGATCAAGGAGAACGCCGCGTTGCTTCAGCAGGCCGGCGTGCGCGTCAACATTCACTCGGACGATCCGAGCGGGATCCAGCGCCTCAATCAGGAAGCGGCGAAGGCGATGTACGCCGGCGTGCGCGCCGGCATCCCGGTCACGCGCGACCAGGCGATTCGCTGGGTCACAGCGAACCCCGCCTGGGCGCTGGGCCTCGATTCGCTCATCGGGACTCTCGAGCCGGGCAAGATCGCCGACGTGGTCGTCTGGTCGGGCGACCCCTTCTCCGTCTACTCACGGGCGATCCAGGTCTACAACGACGGCTGGCTTGTGTACGACCGGAACGACCCCGCTCACCAGCCCCGCACCGACTTCCAGCTCGGCCAGACGCCGGCCGCCGGGGGGAGGAACGACCGATGATCGCGTTCCTGCTCGCCCAGACGATCGCGATCACCGGGGGCACCGTGTATCCGGTCTCCGGGCCCAAGATCGCCGACGCGACGGTCCTGATCCGCGACGGCAAGATCGCGGCGGTCGGCACGGGCGTGGCCGTGCCGCCCGATGCCGCCCGCATCGACGCGACTGGAAAGTGGGTGACGCCGGGCCTCATCGACGGCGCCGGACAGATGGGCCTGGTCGAAATCGGCGCCGTGGCGGGGACGCGCGAGGCCCTGCTCAAGGGCGACACCATCGCCGCTTCCTTCAACGTGGCGGAAGGGATCAATCCTGCGTCCGTCGTCATCTCCGTGACCCGAATCGAGGGCGTCACGACCGTGCTCGCCGTGCCGGCGGGGAACCTCGTGAGCGGCCAGGCGGTGCTCATCGATCTCGCCGGCAACACGATCGAGGAGATGCTCGTCAAGTCGCCGGTCGGCGTCGTCCTGAACGACTCTGAGACGGGGAAGGATTTCGCGGGGGGCTCGCGCGCGGCGCTGGTGGAGCGCGTGCGGCGGGTGTTCCGCGACGCACTGGAGTACGAGCGCCGCCGCGCCGACTTCGGGCGCGCGCAGCTGCGACCCCTGTCGGCCTCCGCGGCGGATCTCGAAGCCCTGCTGCCGGTGCTGCACGGCCAGGAGCCCCTGATCGCGTACGCCAACCGGCGCAGCGACATCGCGACGGCGTTGCGACTGGCGCGGGAGTTCAAGCTGAAGCTGGTGCTCGCGGGCGCGCAGGAGGCGTGGCAGATCGCCGGCGAGATCGCCGGGGCGAGCGTGCCCGCCTTGGTCGAGCCGCTCGACAACATCCCGTCGTACGACGCGCTCGGCGTGCGGTACGAGAATGCCGCCCTGCTCGCCAAGGCCGGCGTGAAAGTCGCCCTGATGGAGACCGACACGCACAACTCCCGCAATCTGCGCCAGGAAGCCGGCAACGCGGTGGCCTACGGCATGAGCTGGGAGCAGGCGCTGCGCGCGGTCACGCTGTCCCCGGCCGAAATCTTCGGCGTGGCCGATCGCTACGGCTCGCTCGAGGCCGGCAAGGTCGCCAACGTCGTGGTGTGGTCGGGCGATCCGTTCGAGTTCACGACCGGGGTGGAGCACGTGTTGATCCGCGGGAAGGAGATTCCCCTGAAGAGCCGGCAGACGGAGCTGCTGGAGCGGTATCGGAAACTGCCAGTCAAGTACTAGACGGGTAGACGGGTAGACGGGTAGTGGCGCGTAGGAAATGACAGTGGCCAGGAGTGGGATTTCCTGGCCACTGTACCTACCCACCGCTGTCCGTCTCGCCGTCTACCCGTCTGTCCTTGGATAAACGCTTACCTGGTACCGCTTCTTGTTCTTGTGCTCGAAGCGCACCTGGCCGTCGACGACCGTGAAGAGCGTGTCGTCGGAGCCGCGCCGCACGTTCAGACCGGGATGGAACTTGGTCCCCCGCTGCTTCACGAGGATGGTGCCCGCCGTGACATGCTCCCCGGCGAAG
>QHTP01000059.1 GCA_003220855.1 Gemmatimonadota bacterium | reverse complement strand
ATCTGACGGCGGCGTTCGACCGGTACTGTGCCTGAAGCGGGACCGCCGGGGTGTCCCGGAGCGACTGCGTCTTTTTGTCGCGTAGGGACACCCCGGCGGTCCCGCTGAGGACGCCCTCCTTTAGAGCACCCGCTCGCGCCGCACCCGCACGTCCACCACGTTCTGCACCCAGGACCACAGCGAATCCTGCCGCTCCATCGCCGCGCCATCGACCTCGTGGCGGCGCCACCCTTTCATCACTTCCGAGTCCTGCGTCCAGAGGCGCACGCGCTTGCGCGGCACCTTGTTCTCCCACAACTGGGCGATGGGCGGGTCGGCGTACAACAGGCGCACGGTCACATTGCGCGACAGGTATTCGAGCGGGCTCAGGTCGATGCGCTTGTAGCGCTCCTCGAGCGTCATCCGGCCGGCGCCCGGATAGTCGGGCTCGCCGTCGGAGAACAGCACGACGTTGAGCGGCGCCAGGACCAGGTTGTTGCGCTTCACGTGCAGCGCGGCGCGCTGGAAGAACGCGTTGAAGTCGGTGATCGGATCTTCCTGGGGGAACCAGGCTCGCAAGTCCGACGCGATCTGCGCGGGCGACTTACCCGAGAGATCCTGGATCGGGTGGAACACCTTGGCCTGGCCCGTGCGCTCGCCCCCCAGCTCCCCCACGAAGATCGCCGTATTCTGCTGCAGCCCGCCGACGCCGTTCAGATGGCCGTAGATGTAGAGCGAGGCGAACTCGATCGCCCCGTTGAAGCTGGGGTTCTTCCGGAACGAGCCGCTGATGTCCAGGCCGATCACCAGTGTCGACCTGGGCGTCTCAGTCCGCTGCGATGGCGAGCACGCCACGACGCCGAGCGCGAGCGTGAGTGCCGCGACGCGACGCCTCATGACGCACCTCCCTCGACCGTGCTGGTCTTGCCGGTGTGGAAGATGGGCGTGCTGTGGAGCACCTGATCGAGCGACCGGAACGGCAGGGCGAAGTGCGCCTTCCCCATGATCACCACGGTGCCGAAGTTGAATCCGGCGGCCACCAGCTGCAGCACGGGCAACGTGAGCAGCTCCATGAGATGCTGCGCCTCCTTCTTGAACCACTCGTGCTCGGCCTTGAGCGCGTTGATCGGCCCGCGCCAGAACTCCACGTCGGCGGTCGCGGCCGCCCGCACGGCGCCCACCCCTTCCATCGCCTTCCGGCCCAGGATGGCGAGCAGCGCCGGCGTGCCGAAGCGGCCGAACAGGAACCATGTCATGCCACGCACCCCCACCCACCCCAGCAGGGCAAGCCCCAGGGTCCCGACGATCCCCAGCTGGAACCCCTGCTGGGCCAGCCACGGTGTGATGGCATCGATCAGCTCGCGGTACAGGAACAGCACCTCGAACAGGGCGACCGCTAGCTCAACCGCCACCATCGAGACGATCTGACCAATGGCGCGAGTCTTGATCGCCTCGTTCAGCACCTGGATACAGGCGAAGCTGCCCCCGATGATGATGAACAGGAAGAACCACAGGAGAACCACCAGGGCCAGCGGGTTCACCGCGTAGCCCGTGAGGTCCGCGAGCAGCTCGCTCATCGTGGGACGCAGCGTGAACGTGAAGATCGTGGCCTCGATGGCGGACCAGAACAGCAGCAGCATGAACGCGATCCACGGCACGCCCGGCTGGCGCGAGCTCGAGTCGAGCATCGCGAACGGCGACGTGACTAGGTTCTTCAGGGTTCGCCACAGCAGCCCGACAGCGAGGCGGAGCAGGCCCCAGATCCAGCCGACGAACACCAGGAGGAAGCGCGCCAGGCCGAACCAATAGAACCACGCCATGCGTACCGCGTCCCACCAGGACATGAGCAGCGCCGCCAGAAAGCGTCCTCGGCCGGAGCGGAACGGAATGGTATAGAGCGACACCATCGTGCCCCACACGCCCGCGACCAGCACCGTCGCCGGGAAGAAGAGCAGCAGAAACTTGCCGGCCGCCTCCCAGAACGAGGACCCGGTCATCACCAGCCGGAACACCTGTGCCTGCCAGTCGACGATCCACGACAGGCCCCCCCAGACCCACCCCCAGACGGTCTGGAGAATCCAGCTCCACTGCTCGGTCTGGGCGGTGCCTAGTGGGCCTTGCATGGCTGAGCTCCCTCACTGGGATGCGGAGTGGGAAGTGCGGTCGCCGACGACCGGCGCCGCCGTGGGCGGAGCCGCGGCGACGCCGCGGCAGGTGCATTACAGGCGCGCATTAATAGTGTGGCGCCCAGCCCTGTCAAGCGGTGCGCGTGATCCACATCACGTTCCCCCCACGTGACCGGAGACCCCGGGCCCCCGGGGTGCCCGGCGGGCCAGGGGAAGTGGTATACTCAGCGCCATGCCGGACAAGGCGCCGAAGCGCTTGATCGTCGTCGGGGACCGCGTCCTGATCGCCCCCGAAGAGGGGGAAGAGCGCACCAACGTTGGGCTGTATCTGCCGCCCACGGCAGTCGAGGCGCGCCAGGTGCAGGGGGGCCGCATCATCGCCACCGGGCCCGGGACACCCATGACCGAGCCGGCGAGCATGGACGACGAGCCCTGGAAGATTCACGGACCCGACGTGAAATACCTGCCGATGCAGGCCGGCGTGGGCGACTATGCGCTGTTCTTCCGGAAGGCGGCGGTGGAGATCACGTTCGAGGGATCCAAGTATCTGGTCGTCCCGCAGGCGGCAATCCTCGTGCTGGTGCGGGACCGCACGACCGAGGAACCGGAGTGACGCGCATGGGCGACATGGGGTGGGCTCGCAGCCGAGGGGATCGTGCCGAAAAGGAAGGCTTGCGGCGAGGGGCGTGGTACCGGGTGGTGGAAGAGCCCGGCAAGCCCTGGGTGGTGCTCGACGTCAACCGCGTCGAGGTCCGCGTGCCCAAGGATACGCTCGAAATCCGCGACGACCGGCCCAAGGCGTGGAGCGTGGTGCATGAGCCGCACCTCGTATGCCCGGGGTGCCACAAGCGCCAGCACGTGACGGGGCGTCCCGGGGAAGTGACGTGCCAGGAGTGCGGCCGGAGCTACGGCGTGGATTGGAGCGACAAGGGCTGAACGCCGCATAGCTTGCCGCGGTAGAAGCCGAGGGTATCTTCCCGCACTTCATCCTTTCACAAGGAAGCGTGCATGGTCCGTCAACTTTGCTACTGCTTCACCGCCTTGGTGGGGCTCGTCACGGCTGCTGGCGCACAACAGGCCCCCGGGCCCGCGGGCACGTGGAACGGGAGGTCGATGATCGGCCCGAAGGACAGCGTCGTGGTAGCCTACGTCCTGACCATAGCGGCTGATGGCAAGAGCGCGACCATGAAGTTCCCCGGGCGCGATGCGATCCCGACGCGCGTCCTCGCCATGGGAGGGGACAGCATCGTGACCGAGGCCGGCCCCTATCCGAGCATCTTGCGGGCGGGGCAGACCGTGAAATCGCTGCGCACCGTCGCGCATTACACGGGCAACTCCATGACGGGAACGTTCCAAGCGCAATGCTCGAACGGCGATGTGGTGAAGGGTACGACAAAGGCAAGGCGCGTGAAGTAGTGGCCGCGTAGTTTCGCCACCGCTCGCACGCTTCGGGCCCCGCACACCGCGCGGGCCCCGCTTTACTTGGTGGCCCATGTCACCGGCGTCGTCTCCGTTTTGCGGCGGGCTGGCCACGGCCCGTCTGCTCTTGCATGAGCGGTTCGGCCATCCGGCGTTCCGGGTCCACCAGCTGAAAGTGCTCGGCCCGCTGCTCGCGGGCCGGAGTGTCCTGGCCGTGCTCCCCACCGGGGCGGGGAAGTCGCTCTGCTTCCAGCTCCCCGCGCTGATGGCGCCTGGATTGACGCTCGTCGTGTCGCCGCTCATCTCGTTGATGCAGGACCAGGTCGGGGCGCTGCGGCGCCGCGGCGTCGCCGCGGCCTACCTGAACAGCCTGCTCACGGCCGACCAGCGGCGCCTGATCCTGGACCGGGCCGTGAGCGGCCAGCTTCGCATCCTGTATTGTGCACCCGAGCGCCTCGCGGCTCTGGTGCGACCCCTGTCGCGGGCCGGCCGCGCGGTGTCGCTCCTCGCCGTCGATGAGGCCCACTGCATCGTCGAGTGGGGCAATGAGTTCAGGCCGGTGTACCGTCGCCTCGATCGCTTGGTCACGTCGTTCGACCGGCCCAATCTCGTGTTTCGCGTCGAGCGTGTGCGAGACGATCGCGAGCGGTTCGCCCGGCTGCGCGCGCTGGTGCGCGTCCCGAAGGGGACGAGCATCGTGTACACCCCGACGCGCCGGCTCGCCGAGCTGGTGACGCGGGCGCTGTTGCGCATGGGCGTGCGCGCGGCCCCCTATCACGCCGGGCTCACCGCGGACATGCGCCGCCGCGTGCTGCGCGCCTTCCTGAGCGGTCACGCGCCAATTGTGGTCGCGACGAGCGCGTTCGGGATGGGGATCGACAAGGCGGACGTGCGGCGCGTGATTCATTGGGGGCCGCCTCGCGCGCTGGAGGGCTACTACCAGGAAGCGGGTCGCGCGGGACGGGACGGGCGCCGCTCCGAGTGCGTGCTGGTGTGGCATCCGTCCGACTGCGCGTGGACCGATGGCGCAGCGGAGGTGCGACGCTACGTGGAGGCGCCACGGTGTCGCCGCGGCACGCTGCTCGCATATTTCGGAGAGCGCGGGGTGGCCTGCTCCGGGTGCGACGTCTGCGGCGTAGGAAGCTACCGCCCCTCACCTTAGGGGGTCCGCCCCTACCCATCCGTGTGGTTGCGGTGCAGGGGTCGCCGCGTAGCTTAGCCCGATACGCGAAGCGAGAGCCGCCGGTTCTCGCTTTGTTTTTCCCCTCTCGTCGAGGACGATTTCATGCCCGGCCGTAACTTCCTGTTCGTCCCAGGGCCGACCAATGTTCCCGAGCGGATCCTGCGCGCGATGAACCGCGCGATGGAGGATCACCGCTCGTCCGCGTTCCCCGACCTGGCGACCGGTCTGTTCCGCGACCTGACGCACGTGTTCAAGACGACCGCCGGCCAGCCGTTCCTTTTCCCCGCGACCGGCACCGGTGGCTGGGAAGCGGCCCTCGTCAACACGCTGTCGCCTGGGGACCGTCTGCTCGCGCCCCGCTACGGACAGTTCAGCCACCTGTGGATCGACCTGGCGCAGCGGCATGGGATGCGGGTGGACATCATCGACGTGGACTGGGGCGAGGGCGCGCCGGTCGACCGCATCGAGGCGATCCTGTCGCAGGACCGCCAGCATGAGATCAAAGGCGTGTTGATCGTCCACAACGAAACGGCGACCGGCGTGACGAGCGACCTCGGTGCGGTGCGTCGCGCCATCGACGCCGCCCAGCATCCGGCGCTGCTCTACGTCGACGGTGTCAGCTCGATCGCGTCGATCGATTTCCGGATGGACGAGTGGCAGGTGGACCTCGCCGTCACCGGCTCGCAGAAAGGCCTCATGCTGCCCGCTGGTCTGGGAATCGTGTGCGCCAGCCCCAAGGCGCTCGCCGCGCGCGAGCAGGCCAAGTGCCCGCGCGTATTCTTCGACTTCGGCGACATGATCAAGGCGAACGCGACGGGATACTTCCCGTACACGCCCTCCATTCCGATGCTGTACGGCCTGCGGGAATCGCTCGCCATCATCATGGAAGAGGGACTCGAGGCGATCTTCGCGCGCCATGCCCGTCTGGCGGAGGGCGTGCGCGCGGCGGTGCGCGCCTGGGGGCTGAAGCTCTGTGCGAAGGCGCCCCAGTGGTACTCGAACACGGTGAGCGCCATCATGGTGCCCGAAGGCAAGAATGCCGCGGAGGTGATCGACGTGGCGTTCCGCCGCTACAACCTGGCCCTGGGCGCGGGGCTCGCTCGCGTGGCGGGGAAGCTGTTCCGCATCGGCCACCTGGGCGACCTGAACGAGCTGATGCTCTTGGGCGCGATCGCCGGCGCCGAGATGGCCATGCGCGACGTCGGGATCCAGGTCACGCCGGGGGCGGGCGTCGCGGCGGCGGCCGAGCACTACCGCAGCACGGCCGCTCCATTGCCGGAGCGCCCCGGCGCCCCGCAGGCAGCCGATGCCGTCCAGGCGCCCCCAGGGAGGTCATCGCCCCGGACCGCGGTCCGGGCATGAGTCTCACCCGGCACGAGCCGGCCAATCCGCGGCTGCAACGGAGCGAGCTCGCCGTCCCCGGCTCGCAGCCGGCGCTGTTCCAGAAGGCTCTCGACGGCGAGGCGGACGGCGTGTTTCTCGACCTCGAGGATGCCGTCGCCCCGGCCGACAAGGAGCAGGCCCGCAAGCACGTGGTCGCGGGCCTGCTCGAGCACGATTGGAAGCGACGCGGAAAAACCGTGTCCGTGCGTGTCAACGGCATCGACACGCACTACATGTACCGCGACGTGGTGGACGTGGTGGAGCAGGCGGGGCACCGGCTCGACGTGCTGCTCGTCCCCAAGGTCGGCGTGCCCGCCGACGTGTACCTGGTGGACGCCCTGCTCACCCAGATCGAGGCGGCCCGCCACATCCCGCACCGCATCGGGATCGAGGTCCTGATCGAGACGGCGCTGGGTCTCGCGAACGTGGAAGCGATCGCGCAAGCCAGCCGCCGCCTCGAGGCGATGCACTTCGGCGTCGCGGATTTGGCCGCGAGCCTGCGGGCCCGCACCGTGAGCATCGGAGGCTTGAACCCCGACTACCCGGGCGATCAGTGGCACGCGGCGCTGGTGCGCATCGTCACGGCGTGCCGCGCCTACGGACTGCGCGCGATCGACGGACCGTATGGCGACTTCAAGGACCCCGAGGGATATCTCGCGGCGGCGCGACGTGCGGCGGCGCTGGGCTACGAGGGGAAGTGGGCGATTCATCCGTCGCAAATCGCGCTCGCGAACGACGTGTTCACGCCGCCGCCCGCCGAGGTCGAGCGCGCGCGCCGGATCTTGAGCGCCCTCGACGACGCGGCGCGGGCGGGCCGCGGGGCCGCCCAGCTCGACGGCCGCATGATCGACGCCGCATCCGCCCGCATGGCACGCAACGTCGTCGACATCGCGACCGCCATCGCGGCCCGCAAGATGGCCGCTCCCTCCGTTGCCCCCACGCGGGCCTGACCGTGGACATCCACGAGTATCAGGCGAAGGAGCTGCTCTCGGGCTTCGGCGTGCCGGTCCCCAAGGGCGGCGTCGCGTACAGCGCGGAGCAGGCGGTGTACCGGACGACCGAAATCGGCGGCAGCCGCTGGGTCGTGAAGGCCCAGATCCACTCGGGCGCTCGCGGCAAGGCGGGGGGCGTGCGGCTGTGCGCCACCGACGCCGACGTGCGGCAGGCCACCAAGGACCTGCTCGGCACAGTCCTGGTGACCACGCAGACCGGCCCCGAGGGACTGCCGGTGCATCGCGTGCTCGTGGAGCAGGCGCTCCCGATCGACCGCGAGCTGTACGTCGGCCTGGTGCTGGACCGCAAGCACGAGCGGATCGTGGTGGTGGCCCACCCGCACGGGGGCATGGAGATCGAGGAGATCGCGCAGCGGGAGCCCGCCGCGATCCTGCGCGAGGTCGTCGAGCCGGCGGTCGGGATGCGCTCGTTCCAGGCGCGTGAGCTCGCCTTCGGCCTGGGTCTCGGCGCCCAGCAGGTCAACGAGGCGATGGCGGCCGTGCTGGGCGCGTATCGCGCGTTCCGTGACCTCGACGCCACGATGGTGGAGTTCAATCCGCTCGTCGTCACCACGGACGGCCATGTCCTCGTCCTCGACGTGAAGATGAGCTTCGACGACAACGCGATGTTCCGGCGGCCCAACGTGGCCGAGCTGCGCGACTACGCCCAGGAGGACCCGCGGGAGGCCCAGGCGGCGGAGCACGGGCTGAACTACGTCGCCCTGGGCGGCGACATCGGGTGCATCATCAACGGCGCGGGCCTCGCCATGGCGACCATGGATATGATCCAGCACGCCGGGGGCGAGCCGGCCAATTTTCTGGACATCGGCGGCGGCGCAAGTCCCGATCGGGTGGCGGCGGCATTCCGGCTGGTGCTGTCGGACCGCAACGTGAAGGCGATCCTCGTGAACGTGTTCGCGGGCATCAACCGCTGCGACTGGGTAGCCGAGGGCGTCGTCCAGGCCATCCATGAGGTGCGCGTGCCGGTGCCGCTCGTGGTCCGTCTCGCGGGCACGAACGTGGACGAGGGCCGCCGCATCCTGCAGGAAAGTGGCCTGCCCATTCTCACCGCCGCCACGCTCGCCGAGGCGGCGGAGCGCGTGGTGGCGGCCCGCGACGCCGGAGCGGCGGCATGAGCATCCTGCTCGACGAAGCGACGCGCGTCATCGTGCAGGGCTTCACAGGTGACAAGGGAACGTTCCACGCGAACGAGATGATCGCCTACGGCACCAACGTCGTGGGCGGCGTCACGCCGGGCAAGGGCGGCGCCACGCACCTCGAGCGGCCCGTATTCAACACGGTGAAGGAGGCCGTGGCCCACACCGGAGCGACCGCGAGCCTCATCCTCGTGCCCGCACCGTTCTGCGCCGACGCGATCATGGAAGCGGCCGACGCGAGTATCCGGCTCGTCGTCACCATCACCGACGGCGTGCCCGCTCAGGACATGATGACGGTCAAGCGCTATCTGTGGCGCTATGCGAAGGAACGACGCACGCGCTTGATCGGGCCGAACTGCGCCGGGCTGATCAGCGCCGGCAAGGCGATGATGGGAATCATGCCCGGCCACATCTACGCCCGCGGCGCGGTGGGCGTCGTGACCCGGTCCGGAACCCTCGGCTACGAGGCAGCCTCCCAGATGAAGGCGCTGGGCGTCGGCGTGACGACGAGCGTCGGTATCGGCGGCGACCCGATCAACGGCAGCTCCTTCGTGGACATGCTGGCGCTGTTCGAAGCCGACCCCGAGACCGAGGCGGTGATGATGATCGGCGAGATCGGCGGCCCGCAGGAAGCGGACGCCGCCCTGTTCGTGAAGGAGCACATGACGAAGCCGGTGATCGGCTACGTCGCCGGTCTCACCGCGCCCAAAGGCCGCCGTATGGGCCACGCCGGGGCGATCATCTCGGCGTTCGGCGACACCGCCGCTGAGAAGGCAGAGATCATGCGCTCGGCGGGGCTCATCGTGGCGCCAAGCCCCGCGGAACTCGGCGCGGCGGCCGCGCAGGCGTTGGCGCGCCACGTGCCACGGCACGTCATGGTCCAGCAGTGATCACGCCCCGCGCGGGCCGGCCGAGCCTGGTCGTGACCCGGCGGCTCCCGGCAGCGGTCGAGCAGCAGCTCGCACGGGAATTCGACGCCCGCTTGAATCCCGACGATCATGTGCTCAGCGCGGCCGAGCTGCAAGCCGCGCTCACGAGCGCCGACGCCCTGCTGCCGACCGTGACCGACCGACTCACCGCCCAGGTGCTGCAGGACGACACCGCCGACGACGCGGTCATGCTGATGCTGATGGTCGCCCGGCGCGCCGGGGAGGGGGAACGGCACGTGCGCGCCGGCGCCTGGACCGGGTGGCGCCCGACTCACCTGCTCGGGACCAAAGTCACCGGCAAGACGCTTGGCCTCATCGGGCTCGGACGGATCGGACGGGCGGTGGCGCGCCGGGCGCACCACGGGTTCGGCATGCGCGTGATCTTTCACGATCCCTACCCCCCGCCCGCCGAGGTCGTCGCCGAGCTCGGCGCCGAGGCGAAACGCACCGTCGACGAGGTGCTGCGCGACGCGGATTTCGTGTCGCTCCACTCCCCGGCGACACCCGAGACGCACCACCTGATCGACGCGGCGCGGCTCGCGCTCATGAAACCATCCGCGTTCCTGATCAACACGGCGCGGGGCGACATCATCGACGAGGCGGCGCTCGTCGCCGCGCTCAAGGCCGGGCGGATCGCCGGCGCCGCGCTCGACGTGTTCGAGCGCGAGCCCCAGGTGTCGTCCGAGCTCCTGGCCATGGAAAACGTCGTGCTGCTGCCGCACCTGGGCAGCGCCACGCAAGAGACCCGCGTCGCGATGGGCCTGCGCGCGCTCGAGAACCTC
Organism: Gemmatimonadota bacterium; assembly: GCA_003220855.1. Taxonomy (GTDB): domain Bacteria; phylum Gemmatimonadota; class Gemmatimonadetes; order Gemmatimonadales; family GWC2-71-9; genus AG41. The sequence goes on along the minus strand of QHTP01000059.1, from coordinate 3,293 downwards.
AAGGCGTTCTTCGCCGGCACGGCGCCGCGCGACCGGGTGGTGTGAGCCAGGCTGTCTCGGCGCCGATCGACGCGCCTGACTACCTGCAGCGGACGGCGGGCCTGCTGTACGACTGCCTCCTCGACGTGATCCGGGCACATGAGCCCGACATCGAGCGCGTGCTCCGGGGTGAGCAGCTCCCGGCCGGGGCGCCCGCGGAGCTCGTCGCAGGTGCGTGGCACGTTCGCCCAGGTGGTCGCCGCGGCCGCCGCGGCCGGCGTGCCGGCCGAAGAGGTCCGCGCCCTGGTGGCCGGACTGCGCGTCCGACCGGTCATCACGGCGCACCCCACCGAAGCCAAGCGCGTGACCGTGCTGGAAAAGCACCGCCGCATCTACCGGCGCCTGGTGGACCTGGAAGCCCCGCGCTGGACGCCACGGGAGCGCAGCGCGCTGATCGACAACGTCCGGGCCGAGATCGAGCTGTTGTGGCTCTCCGGCGAGCTGCGCCTCGAGAAGCCGACGGTCGAGCAGGAGCTCGCCTGGGGCTTGTACTTCGTCCACGAGAACCTGTTCGGCATCGTCCCCGAGCTGGCGGACAAGCTCGAGCAGGCGCTCGGTCGTGCCTACCCCGACGCATCGTTCGACGTGCCGCCGTTTTTCCAGGTCGGCTGCTGGATCGGCGGGGACCGGGACGGCAATCCGTTCGTCACGAACGACGCGACCCGGCGCACCCTGTGCGAAAACCGCGTCACCAGCCTGCGCCGCTACCGCGCGCGGCTCGCCGAGCTGCTGGGGACGCTGAGCATTACCGAGCGGGCGGCGGTGATCTCCCCGGCGTTCCGCGAGGCGCTCGCGCGCCAGCTCGAGCGATCCGGCCAGGGCGACGCCATCGCGCGCCGCAATCCGGGCGAGGTGTTCCGGCAGTTCCTCACCTGCGTGCTGCGCCGCCTCGACGCCACTCTGGTGTGCGCCGAGCGGAGAGAGACCCCCCCCGAGGCCGCGGGCTACCCCACGGCGGACGACCTCATCGCCGACCTGCGCACGCTGGAGGCGGGCCTCGCCGACGCCCAGTGCACCACGGCCGCCGGGCTGCTCGTCCGGCCGGTGCGGCGGGAGGTAGAAGCCTTCCGGTTCAGCACCTTCCGATTGGACATCCGCGAGAATTCCACGCGCCTGAACGAGTCGCTACGCGCGCTGTGGCGTACCCGCAGCCCCGCGGAACCGCCGGCGCTCGAGTCGCCGGAATGGCGCGCCTGGCTGCAGGGGGAGCTGGCGCGACCGCTCGGCGCCGGCCCGCCGCTCGACCTCCCGGCGGACGGAGCCGCGGCCGAAACGGCGGGCATGTTCCGGCTGATCCGCGAGGCGCGCGATCGGCTCGATCGCGAGGCGATCGGCAGCTTCGTGCTGAGTATGACGCACAGCGTCTCCGACGTGCTCGGCGCCTACCTGTTCGCCAAGCAAGCCGGCCTGTTCGCTGACGCCGCCGGCACCGAGAGCTGCACGCTCCCGATCGTCCCGCTGTTCGAGTCCATCGACGACCTGCGGCGCGCCCCGGAGATGGTGCGGGAGCTACTGCAGATCCCGCTGGTGCGGCGCAGCGTGCGCGAGCAGGGAGGGGTGCTCGAGGTAATGATCGGGTACTCCGACTCGAACAAGGACGGCGGGTTTCTGTCGTCCAACTGGGAGCTTGCCAAGGCGCAGCTCAAGCTCACCCGGCTGGGCCGCGCGTGCGGCGTTCCCGTCGCCTTCTTCCACGGCCGCGGCGGCTCGGTGAGCCGGGGCGGCGCCCCGACCGGGCGGGCGATCGCGGCGCAGCCGGCGGGCTCGATTCGCGGCCGCCTGCGGATCACCGAGCAGGGCGAAGTGGTGTCGTTCAAGTACGCGAACCGCGGCACGGCCGCATATCAGGCCGAGCTGCTCGCGGCGAGCGTGCTCGAGCACTCCCTCAAGTCGGAGCGCGAGCTGGCCCTCGTGCCCACGACGGAGTTCGACGAGGCGATGGAGGCCCTCTCGGGCGCCGCGCACGCCGCCTACCGTCGCTTCGTGGACCACCCGGGCCTGGTGGCGTACTTCCAGGCCGCCAGTCCGCTCGAGGAGATCGCCCTCTTGAACATCGGGTCGCGCCCGGCCAGGCGCCTCGGCGCCCGAACCCTGGCCGATCTCCGGGCCATTCCCTGGGTGTTCGCGTGGACCCAGAACCGCCACTTCATCCCGGGCTGGTTTGGCGTGGGCACGGGGCTCGCGACGTTCCTCGAGGTTCGCGGCCCCCGCGGCGCGGCGCTGCTCGCGCGGATGTTCAACGACTGCCGTCTGTTCCGGCTGATCGTGGACGAAGTGGAGAAGACCCTGGCGTACGTCGACCTCGACATCGCGCGCGAGTACGCCGCCCTGGTGGCCGACGACTGGTTGCGAGCCGAGCTGTTCTCGCTCGTGGCCGACGAGTATCACCGCACCAGCGACGTGATCCGGCGGCTCGTCGGATCCGGCGACCTCGCGGGACGCTTCCCCCAGTTCCGGCGGCGGCTCGAGAGCCGCCTACGGCTGCTCAATCAGGTGAGCCGGCAGCAGGTCGAGCTGCTGCGGAGCTATCGCGCCGGGCAGGAGGACGCGCGGCCCGCGCTGCTGCTGTCGATCAACTGCATCGCGGCGGGGTTTGGGACCACGGGGTGAGACGTTACACGACGGCACGACGCCACGCTGCGCGAATCCGTAGCCCACTCGCCGTTCGTGGAACTTGGCGTCGTGCCACCTGCAACTAGATTACGGTATGCACGACTCCCTCTACTTCACCGACCATCACCTTCAGGTGCGCGACATGGTGCGCGACTTCGCGCAGCAGGTCGTGAAACCCAGCGCGCCCCGGTATGACCGCGACAGCGCGTTTCCCTGGGACAACGTGCGCCGCATGGCCGACCTAGGATTGTTCGGCATTCCCTGGCCGGAGGAGCTGGGCGGGTCCGGCATGGACTATCTCTCGTACATCCTCGTCATCCACGAGCTCGCCAAGGTCGACGCCAGTCACGCCATCACCGTCAGCGCCCACACGACCCTCGGCACGTCGCCGATCGTCGATTTCGGCACGGACGAGCAGAAACAGCGCTTTGTGCCCCTGCTCGCGGCGGGGAGGGTGTTGGCCGGATTCGGGCTGACCGAGCCGGGCGCCGGGTCCGATGCCGGGGGCATGCAGACGGTCGCGGTGGACAAGGGCGACCACTTCGTCTTGAACGGCTCCAAGATCTTCATCACGCACGCCGGTGTGGGCGAGATTTTCGTCGTCGCCGCGCGCACCGATCCGGCCGCGAAGAAGACGCACG